>JAQGMY010000102.1 GCA_028292105.1 Ramlibacter sp. | reverse complement strand
GCTGACCAAGTCGGCGCTGGTGGCGCACATGGCCCGGCTCGCGCCCGGCGGCAAGCGCTTTGCGATGGCGAATCGCAGCGACGGCTCCAGCTACGAGGCGCCGACCCGCTGGGTCGCGGATGTCGCGATTCCGGTGGAGCCCCGATCGCATGCAGTGCAGCGCGCCCGCGCCGTCTGCGCCACGGCCCTGGGGTATTCCGTCGAAGGAGCCCCGCGCTACGGGCTCGCCGGTGGCGGCGCCGCGCGCGATGCCACCGTGGTGCTGGTGCACGGCACCTCGCGCGAGGACAAGTGCTGGCCCGAAGAACGCTGGGTCGAACTGGGCCGCCGCCTGATCGCCGCCGGCCAGGCGATCGGCCTGCCGCATGGCAATGACCCGGAGCGTGCACGCAGCGAGCGCCTGGCCGCCCACCTCGGCCCGCATGCCCAGGTCTGGCCGCGCCTGTCGCTCGATGCACTCACCGAACGGATGGCGCGGTGCGCCGGCGCGATTGGCGTCGACAGCGGGCTGAGCCACATCGCCGTGGCGCTGGACCTGCCGCACGTGCAGGTCTACAACTTCGACACGGCCTGGCGCACGGGGCCGATCGGCTCGCCACACCAACGCAGCGTGTACGCGTCGCCGGCGCCGTCGGTGGACGCCGTGTGGGAGGCCTGGCTGGCCGTCACAATGCCGGGATGATCCGGCGCCTCTACTCCCTGCTGGTCATCGCCGCGCAGCCGCTGCTGCGGCGCAAGCTGCGGCGTCGCGCAGTGGCGGAGCCCGGCTACCTGGAACACGTGGAGGAGCGCTTCGGCCGCTACCAGGGCACCACCGAGCCGGGCCGGCTCTGGATCCACGCCGTGTCGCTGGGCGAAACCCGCGCCGCCGCCATCCTGCTGGAGGCGTTGCGGCGCGCACGACCGGGCCTGCGTATCCTGCTGACGCACGGCACGGCCACGGGGCGTGCCGAAGGCAAGCGACTGCTGCGCGAGGGCGATGCGCAAGCCTGGCTGCCCTGGGACACGCCGGCCGCCGTCCGTGGTTTCCTCGATCACTTCCAGCCAGGCGCCGGCGTGTTGATGGAGACGGAGGTCTGGCCCAACATGACGGCGGCCTGTCATGAGCGTGGCATCCCGCTGGCGCTGGCGAATGCGCGCTTGTCGCAAAAGTCGCTGGTGAAGGCGCGCCGCCTGGCCTCGTTGTCGCGGCCGGCCTATGCGGCACTCCGAGCGGTCTGGGCACAGACCGAAAACGATGCGCGCCGACTGGCCGCAGCCGGGGCGGCGGTGCAGGGCGTGTTCGGCAACCTCAAGTTCGACGCCCATCCGGACCCCGTCCAGCTGCAGCAGGGCCGCGCCTGGCGGGCGTCGTCGCCGCAGCCGGTGGTGATGTTCGCCAGTTCGCGCGAAGGCGAGGAGGCGCAATTCCTGCAGGCGATCGCGGGGCACCAGGGCGTGCAGTGGCTGCTGGTGCCGCGGCATCCGCAACGGTTCGATGAAGTCGCTGGCCTGGTGGCGCAGGCGGGTTTCAGCGTCGGGCGCCGCAGCACGTGGACCGACCGCACGGCGCCGGCGCAGGTGTGGCTCGGCGACTCGCTGGGCGAGATGGCGCTGTACTACGGCCTGGCGGATGCGGCCCTGCTCGGTGGCAGCTTCGCGCCGCTGGGTGGGCAGAACCTGATCGAGGCCGCGGCGTGCGGCTGCCCGGTGGTGATGGGGCCGCACACCTTCAACTTCAGCGACGCGGCCGAACTGGCGCAAGGAGCCGGCGCGGCGCGGCGTGTCGCTTCGATGCAAGAGGGCGTGCGCGAGGCCGTGGCGCTGGTGCGCGATGCGACTGCGCGGGATGCTGCGGTGGAGGCGGGGGTGCGCTTCACCGGCGCGCACCGCGGGGCTGCCGAGAAGACGGCGCAGGCGGTGCTGAAGCTGCCAGGGTGCATGGATCCCGGGTCGAGCCCGGGATGACAACCTTGACCCGGGACCCATGACTCCTAGCGCACCCAGGTCGAAACCGGCGCCCGCATTCGCGCGTCGCACCACACAAGCCAGCGCGCCGAGCCGTATTCCCGCACCGCATCGAAACCCTGCGTCGCCGCGTCTTCGATGCGCTGCGTGATGCCGATCGCTTGCAGGTAGGGCGCGTCCACCACGACGAACTGCCTTGCGTACGTGAGCACGGTGGTGCGCGGCTTGCCCTGCTGCATCGCCGCCGCGTCCGCATAGGAAGCGAACCAGTGGTTCAGCAGGCTTTCGCAGCCTGGCCCGTGCCAGAACTTGCCCATGTCGTCACCGGCGTTGGCCTCGCCCGCCAGCACCTGGCGCGCATGGTCCCAATGCTGGAAGCCGACGGACTGCGCGGCCAGCGCCAGCACGTGGCGCAGCTTCCACTCGGCGGGCTCGGGCGGCTTGCGGCCGCTGACCTTGGCCGCGCGTTCCAGCAGGCTGCGGTCGCCGCTGCGCAGCGCCTTGAGCCCGAGGCGGGCACGGATCTTCAGTTCCCCGATGCAGGCGTTCACCGCGCTGCCGGAACCGGCGCCGGTGACCACGGAAAGGGGGGAGGAAGGGGCAAGGGACATGACAAGGCTCCGAATCGTTGTCGACCTTTCCCGCTAAGGTCAGACGATTGGGCTTGCTGTCGCTTGGATGATCAGCGTCGTGAGGGTGAGGGCCTCTTTGGCGGGCAGGCGCCCCTCGGCACCTGCGCGCATCCTAACACCGCGGGTGCGCAAGCAAGCTTGCACACCCTGTGAACTCAGGGCGCCAGCAGCAGGTTCAAACGCGCCAGGTCTTCCGGCTGCAGCGTGCCGTTGGCCTGCCGCAGCTTCAGGTGGCCGAGCAGCACGTTGTAGCGCGCCTGCGAGAGATCGCGCTTGGTCTGGAACAACTGGCTTTGCGCGTTCAGCACGTCGATGTTGATGCGCACGCCGACCTGGTAGCCCAGTCGGTTGGCGTCCAGCGCGCTCTGGCTGGAGGCTTCCGCCGATTCCAGCGCCTTGACCTGGTTCTGCCCCGAGACCACGCCGAAGTAGGCGGTGCGCACCGCCTGCGCCACCTGGCGCCGCGTTGCTTCGAGGTCGGAGCGGGCCTTGTCCTCGAGCGCCAGCGTCTCGCGGATGCGGTTCTGGGTGGCGAAGCCGGAGAACAGCGGCAGGTTGAAGGCCAGGCCGGCGGAGCCGATTCTCGGGCGGTTCTCCAGGGCGGCCGTGGCACTGCCGGAGTTGCGCGTGATGCCGTAGCTGGTGGTCAGGTCCAGCGTGGGCTTGTGGCCGGCCCGCGCCTTTTCCGTCTCCAGTTCGGCGATGTCGACGGCGCTGCGCGCCTGCAGGATGGCCGGGCTGGTCTCGGCGGCGGCCACCCAGGCCTCCGGATTGGCCGGCTGCGGTGCCGGAACGGTGTCGATGTTGCCCAGCGGCGCCGGCTGCGAGTTGTTGCTGCCCACCAGCGTGTCGAGCGCCAGCCGCTTGACGCGCAGGTCGTTCTCGGCGGCGATCTCCTGCGCCATCACGAGGTCATAGCGCGCCTGCGCTTCCCGGGTGTCGGTGATGGTGGAGGTGCCGACCTCGAAGTTCCGCTTGGCCGAAGCCAGCTGCTCGGAGGTCGCCTGCTTCTGCGCACGCACGAAGGCCAGCGTGTCCTGGGCCGCCAGCACGTCGAAATAGGCCTGGCTGACGCGGATGATCAGGTCCTGGCTGGCGGCGGTGAGCTGGAAGCCGGCGAGCTCGGCCTGCCGCAGGCCCTGCCGGTAGGTCGCCAGGTTGGCCGGCCGGTACAGCGGCTGCGACGCGCTGATCGTTGCCTGCTGGGTGCCGTAAGCGCGGTCCTGCGGCGGGTTGTCGACATCGATGATGCTGCGGCTGACGCCCGCGGACAGTGCCGCCTGCGGCAGCAGGCCGGCCCGCGCCTGGTCGGCCCGCGCGACGTTGGCGTCGTATTGGGACTTGGCGGACTGCCACGTCGCGTCGTACGCCCGCGCTGCCTCGTACATCTGCAGCAGGCTGTCGGCGCGCGCCGGTCCCGCCAGGGCCAGGCCGATCGCCGCAGTCAGGGGGAGAAGCCGCAACACGTTCATGGATCCGTCCTTGTGGGTCTTGCTTTTCTTGTCGTCGGCGTCGTCGCCGTCAGTAGCGCGGCACCGCCGGATCGCGTTCGCGCGACCAGAGCTCGATGCCGCCCGTGATGTTCGCCACGTCCTGGTAGCCCTGTTGCTCCAGGAACATCGCGACCCGCTGGCTGCGGGCGCCATGGTGGCACAGGCAGGCGATGGGCCGGTCCCGCGGCAGTTCGGCCAGCCGCGCCGGGACCTGGTTCATCGGGATCGCCACCACCTCGAAGCCCTGCGGGACGACGGCGGCGGTCTGCACCTCCCAGGGTTCGCGCACGTCCAGCAGCAGCGGCGGCTGCGGCTGGGACTGCAGCCAGTCGTCGAATTCGGAAGGGCGGACCTGCGGGATCATGGAGCGGCGTTCAGAAGTGGAAGCGGGAAGGCTCGGGGAAGTGTGCCAGCCGCGGCGCCAGGGTGTCCCACGGCTGCGAGGTGGTGTACGAGGCTTCGCCGGTGCGGGTGATGAAGGTGGCGCGCATCACCGGCTCGTCGCCGACGATGGCGGCCAGGCGGCCCCCGACCTTCAGCTGCGCGAGCAGCACCTGCGGCACCTCGATGACGGAGCCGCTGAGCATGATCACGTCGAACGGGCCTTCGGCGGCCAGCCCCCTGGCGCCGTCGGCTTCGCGCACTTCGGCATTGAGGATGCCTGCCTTCTGCAGGTTTTCGCGGGCCATCCGCACCAGCCGCGGCTCGATCTCCAGGCTGATGACGCGCTGCGCCCGGCTGGCCAGCAGCGCCGCCATGTAGCCGGAGCCGGCGCCGACTTCCAGCACCTTTTCGTGCGGCCGCACCGCGGCGTCCTGCAGCAGGCGGGCTTCCTGCTTGGGCTCCAGCATGCACCAGCCCTTGCGCACGTTGTCTTCGCTGTCGCCCAGCAGCGGCAGTTGCAGGTCGGCAAAGGCCAGGGACTTGTGCGCGAGCGGCACGAAGTCCTCGCGCCTGACCTGGTGCAGCACGGCGAGGATCTCGTTGTCCAGCACGTCCCAGGGGCGGATCTGCTGCTCGATCATGTTGAAGCGGGCGCGTTCGATGTCGATCGGGGCGTTCATGTTCTTTTCTCTGGGCGTCAGGACAAACCGTCCATTTTAGAAGCGGGCACGGCGGCGGCGCCGGCTCCGGCCGAATGCGGCCGGCGACGGCGGCGCAGCCACTGCGCCAGGTCGTCGAGATAGCAGTAGACCACCGGCACCACCACCAGGGTCAGAAGCGACGAGGTGATCACCCCTCCGATCACCGCCTGGCCCATCGGGGCGCGCTGCTCGGAACCCTCGCTGAGGGCGAACGCCAGCGGCACCATGCCGAAGATCATGGCCAGCGTCGTCATCAGGATGGGCCGCAGCCGCACCCGCGCGGCGTGCAGCAGCGCCTCGCTGCGCGGCATGCCTTGCTCGCGCATGCGGATGGCGAAATCCACCAGCAGGATGGCGTTCTTGGTCACCAGCCCCATCAGCATGACGATGCCGATCACGGAGAAGATGGACAGGGTGGAGCCGAACATCAGCAGCGCCAGCACCACGCCGATCAGCGTGAGCGGCAGCGCCGTCATCAGCGCCATCGGCTGCAGGAAGCTCCTGAACTGGCTGGCCAGGATCATGTAGATGAAGATGATCCCCATGCCCAGGGCGGAGACCGCGTAGCCGAACGACTCCTTCATGTTCTTGGTCGAGCCGCCGAACTGGTAGCGGTAGCCGGGCGGGAACTGGATCGTGTCCAGCTGGTTCCGGATGTCGGCGGAGACATCGCCGGCGGCGCGGCCGGCGGCATTGGCGTTGATCGCCACCTCGCGCGTCAGGTCGCGCCGGTTGATCTGGTTCGGCCCGGTCCCCTCGCGCACGCTGGCCACCTGGTTCAGGCGCACGATGCGCGAGCTGCCGTCGGCGTTGGTGCCGGTGGCGAAGGGCAGGCGCTCCAGGTCGGCAGGGGTGGTGCGGGCGTCCGGCGCCAGCCGCACGTTGACGTCGTAGGTCTGGTCGTCGGGGGCGCGCCAGTTGCCCACGGTCTGGCCCGCGACCAGCGTGCGCAGCGAGCCGGCGATCTGGGCCACGGACAGTCCGAGGTCGGAAGCCGCGTCACGGTGGACGTCCACTTCGATGGTCGGCTTGTCGGGCTTGACGCTGGAGTCGAGGTCGACCAGGCCGGGAATAGGCCGCACCCGCTCCATCACCAGCCGCGCCAGCCGATCGAGTTCGCGCAGGTCGGGGCCCTGCAGGGAGAACTCGACCTGCTTGTTGCCGCCGACCGAATCCAGCAGGCCCACGTGCGTGACGGTGATGCCGGGCACCTGTTGCAGGCGCTGGCGCAGCACCGAGGCCATCTCGTCGACGCTGCGCTGGCGGTCCTTGCGGTCGACCATGCGCACGTAGACCGAAGCGTAGATCTTGCCCACCGCGTTGCCGGTGTTGATGGTGGCGAGCGTGTAGCGCACCTCCGGGAACTCGCGCACGATCGCCTCGACCTGCCTGGCCTTGGCCTCGGTCAGCTCCAGCGAGGAACCCACCGGCGTGTAGAAGCTGATGCTGGTTTCGGAAAAGTCGGCCTTGGGCACGAACTCGGTGCCCAGCAGCGGCACCATGAAGACGCTGGTGACGAAGATCGCCACCGAACCCAGAACGGTGGCGAGCTTGTGGCCCAGCGACCAGCGCAGGATGGTCTGGTAGCTGGCCGCCAGCGACTCGGTCGCGCGGTCGAACCAGCCGGTGACGCGACCGATGGTTTTGTCGTACCAGTTCAGGTGCTGCCTGGGCTTGCCATGGGCCTCGATCTCCGGGTCGTGCCAGATGGACGACAGCATCGGGTCGAGGGTGAAGCTGACGAACATCGAGATCAGCACCGCCGCGACGATGGTCACGCCGAACTCATGGAAGAACTTGCCGATGATGCCGCCCATGAAGCCGATCGGCAGGAACACCGCCACGATCGAGAAGGTGGTGGCCAGCACCGCCAGGCCGATCTCCTGCGTGCCGTCGAGGGCCGCCTGGTAGGGCGTTTTGCCCATCTGCACGTGGCGCACGATGTTCTCGCGCACCACGATCGCGTCGTCGATCAGCAGGCCGACGCACAGCGACAGCGCCATCAACGTGACCATGTTGATCGAGAAGCCGAAGGCGTACATGAACAGGAAGGTGCCGATCAGCGAGATCGGCAGGGTCAGCCCGGTGATGACGGTGGAGCGCCACGAGTTCAGGAACAGGAACACGATCAGCACCGTGAGGAAGGCGCCCTCGATCAGCGTCTTGCGGACGTTTTCCACTGCCACCCGGATCGGCCGCGAAGAGTCGGCGACCGGCTCGAGCTTCAGGCCCGGCGGCATCTGCGCCTGCATCTCGGCGACCGCCGCCTTCAGGCCGTCGGTGACCACGATGGTGTTCTCGTCCTGCGCCTTCTGCACCTGCAGCACCAGCGTGCGCTGGCCGTTGTAGAGCGCCAGGGTTTCCGCTTCCTGGCCGCCGTCGGCCACGCGGGCGACCTGGTCGACCCGCACCGGCGAGCCGCCCTTGCGGGCGACGATGATCTTGCCGAAGTCTTCCGGCCGCGCCATCCGGGCGTCGATCTGCACCACGCGCTCCTGGGACGGCGAGCGGATCGCGCCGACGGGCAGGTCCTGGTTCTCGTTGCGCAGGGCGTTGGCCACCTGGTCGGCGGTGATGCCCATCGCCTCCATGGCCGCCGGCTGCAGGTAGACGTTGATCTCGCGCTTGGTGCCGCCCACCAGGCTGACGGAGCCGACGCCGCGCACGTTCTCCAGGCGCTTCTTCAGCACCTGGTCGGCCCAGTTGGTCAGTTCGACGGCGGACAGCGGGCGCACGCCCTTGCCGGCCTCCGGCAGCACGGCCACCGACCAGATCGGCCGGCTGGACGGGTCGAAGCGCAGCACGCGCGGCTCCTTGACCTCGGTGCGCAGCGTCGGGCGCACGGCGGCGATCTTCTCGCGCACGTCCTCGGCCGCCTTGCGCCCGTCGATGTGCAACTGGAACTCCAGGATCACCACCGACTGGCCTTCGTAGCTGCGCGAGGTCAGGGCGTTGATGCCGGCGATCGAGTTGAGGGCTTCCTCGATCTTCTTGCTGACCTCGCTCTCCACCACCTCCGGCGAAGCGCCCGGGTATTCGGCCGTGACGACGACGATCGGCAGGTCGATGTTCGGGAACTGGTCGATGTTCAGCCGCTGGTAGGCGAACAGGCCCAGCACCACGATGGCGACCATCACCATGGTGGCGAACACCGGGTTCTTCAGGCTGACGCGGGTGAACCACATGGCGCTAGGGGCTGGGGGCCTTGCTCCCTTTCCCGCGGGCGGGAGAGGGCTGGGGTGGGGGCGCTCCCGGCGACCCCGTGAACCTGACCAGCGTGCCCTCGCGCAGCGCCCCGACGTGGCCTCGCAGCACGGCGGCGCCGGCCTGCACGCCTTCGACGGCGACCCAGCTTTCCTTGTCCGCTTCGCCGCGCACGCCCAGGGTCACCGGCTTGTGCGCCACCTTGCCGTCCTCGACCACCTGCACGTAGGGCGAGGGCTTGTCGGTGCGCACCGCCGACAGCGGCACGCCGAGCGTGGACGCACGCGCGGTGGCGACCGTCCCTTGCGCGAACAGGCCCTGGCGCAATCCCGCGGTGTCGGCCAGCACGAGGTAAGCCAGAACGCTGCGGCTGCCGGCCTGGGCGCTGGGATTGATGCGGGCGACCCGCGCCGGGATGGCGCGGCTGCTGCCTTCCACCCGCAGCACCGCGTCCTGGCCGACGCGCACTTCCACCGAGTCGGCGGCGCTGAGGCTCGCCTCCAGCTCCAGCCGGGACAGGTCGACGATCTCGATCACGCGGGCGTCCACGGCCACGCGCTCGCCCGGCTGCGCCAGGCGCTGGGCCACCACGCCCGAGATCGGGGCCCGCAGCACGGCGTCCTCGACCGCCTTGCGGGTCACGTCCACGGCGGCCAGGGCGGCTTTGTGGGTGGCCTGTGCGGCGGCCAGGTTGTTCAGCGAGGTGTCGAGTGAGGACTTCGAGATGAAGCCCTGTTCCACCAACGCCTTGTTGTTGTTGAACTGGCGTTGCGCGATGTCGATCTGCGCCTGCGCCGCGTCGGCCTGCTGCTGCGCCTGCCGCATGCGGGCGCGGCCTTCCTCGACATCGACGCGCGCCACGATCTCGCCGGTCTTGACGGTGTCGCCTTCGCGCAGCGTCAGCCCTTGCAGCTCGCCCGAAGTGCGTGCCTTGACGAAAGCGGACTGCACCGCCTTGAGCGAGCCCGACACCGGCAAGCCGCGCTGCAAATCGCGCACTTCGGCCTTGACCACGTCGCCCGCAGCCAGTTCGATCACCGGCTGCGCCCGTTGTGCCGCGGCTTCGGCGCCGGCGACCTGCTGCGCCCGCCGGCCGCTGATCACGCGGTACGCGCCCGCGGCGACCAGCACCAGCACCAGGGCTGCCAACCACCACTTCCACTTCCTGCTCATGCCGTCCCCTCCCTGGTTTGCGGCCGCGCGCACAGGCCGTGCAGCAGGTGGTCCACCTGCGATGCGATGTAGCGGTCCGGGTCCATCGGCCAGTCCTGCGGCGCGCAGGCCCACAGCGAGTGCTGCATCATCAGCAGGAAGGTCATGGGCGCGACGATGCCGTAGACGGCGTAGTCCAGGTCGATGCCCCGGAATTCGCCGGACGCGATGCCCCGCTGCAGGATGCGGCGCACCAGCGCGGTTCCCGGCCGGATCACTTCCTGCTGGTAGAACTCGGCGAGCTTGGGGAAATTGCGGGCCTCGCTGATGATCAGCTTGGTGATCCCGGACGCCCGGGTGGCGCCGATCCGCTCCCACCACATGCGCATGCAATAGCGCACCATGTCGGCCGTGGAGCCCTCGAAGGCGTCGAACTCCTCGTTCCATTCGCCGAAGCGGCCGGAGATGTTCTCCCGCACCACGGCCTCGAACAGGTCTTCCTTGGTCGGGAAGTACAGGAACAGCGTGCCCTTGGAGACCCCGGCGCGGGCCGCGACTTCTTCCGACCGGGTCGCCGCGAAGCCCTTCTCGACGAACAGGTCCAGCGCCGCGTCGAGCAGCTCGCCGGGACGGGCTTCCTTGCGGCGGCCGCGCCTGGCGAACGCGTCGTTGCCGCGCGCGGCAAGTTTGCTGAGGGGCATCTGGAAACCGGAGCGTTCCCGCCGACGCGCCAGAGGCGCGCGGGTTCGCCGGGGGTTTAATGACTGACGGGTTAGTAATGTAACTTTGCGGGCGCCACGGGTCAAGGCAGCCCAGCCGTAAAGCCCGGTTCTGGCTGCATCCGCGCCACGTGGCGGGCCAGCCATTCGCGCAGCAGGATCCGGTTGGTGCTGGCGCCTGGACCGGACGGCAGCCATTCCAGCAAGGGACGTTCCAGCGGGGCCGGCAAGTTGGTCGGCGCCGGCACGACTTGCAGGCCCGAATCGCGGAAAGCCAGCAGGGCGCGCGGCATGTGGGTGGCTTCCGTGACCAGCGCGATGCGACGCACACCGGCGGGTCGCAGGAGGGCGGCGATGCGCTGGGCGTTCTCCACGGTGTCCCGCGACCGGTCGTCGACCCAGCGTGGCGTGAGGCCGTACTCCTCCTGGAGCACGCGCCGCGCCACCGAGCCTTCCGACGGCACGTCCGTCCCGCTAGCGGCCCAGCCGATGCCGCCGGCAAACGCCAGCGGCTTGCCGGTCTGGCGCGCGAGCCAGGCGCCGTAGCGCAGACGGTTGAGCGTGGGCCCGGTCGGTTGCGCCGCGCCGTACTCGGGCGCTTGTTCCACCACGCCGCCACCGAGCACGACGATCGCCTGCACGTCGCGCAGGTCCTGCGGCTGCGCGACCTTCATGGGCGGCAGCAGGTGGCGCGCCAGGATGACCGCCATGCCGTTGGTGCTGAGCGCCAGCGTCGCGACGATGGCCAGCGCGGCGACGAGGATGCCGAAGCCGCGGTGGCGCCGCGCCAGCAGCAGCGCCAGCAGGGCCAGCAGCAGCGGCCCGGCCGGCGGCAGCACCAGCGAAGCGAGGATGGGCTTGAGTTCGCCGGGAATCATGGCGGGCTGCTGTCGTGCATGGCCGCCGATGGTAAGGTGTTCGCATGAAGGAGAGACAAGCATGAGCGACTTGCAAACCATCGTCCTGGGCGGCGGCTGCTTCTGGTGCACCGAGTCCGTCTTCAAGGAAGTGCGCGGCGTCACCGACGTCGAGTCCGGCTACAGCAACGGCAGCACCGGGCGCCCCAGCTACGACGACGTGTGCAGCGGCACCACCGGCTACAACGAAGTGGTCAAGCTGGTCTACGACCCGTCCCAGGTCAGCACGCGCCAGCTGCTGGAGATCTTCTTCGTCGTGCACGACCCCACCACCATGAACCGGCAGGGCAACGACGTGGGCACGCAGTACCGCAGCGGCATCTACTACACGACGCCGGAGCAAAAGGAAGTGGCGCAGGAGTTGATCCGCAGCGCCAATGCGGAGAAGCTGTTCGGCAAGACCATCGTCACCGAGGTGCAGCCGGTGACCAACTACTGGCCGGCCGAGGAGTACCACCAGGACTTCTTCGAGAAGAACCCGACGCAGGGCTACTGCATGGCGGTGGCGGCGCCCAAGGTGGCGAAGTTCCGCAAGACTTTCAGCGAGTTGCAGCGCAGCTGAACACCCGGACGCAGAGGCTTCGCAGAAGACGCGAAAGAGTCAAGGAAACCTGAGAAACTTTTCGGAAGTCCTTCTGCGTCTTCTGCGGAACCTCTGCGATTTCTGCGTCCGGTTGTCCGCATTCACGGTGCCAGCCGCTCCCTGATCCACGAACCGCCCGCGGACCTATACCGCAGGCGGTCATGCAGCCGGCTCTTGCGGCCTTGCCAGAACTGCCATTCGTCCGGCACCAGCCGGTAGCCGCCCCAGTGCGGCGGGCGCGGCGGGTTCAGCAGGAACTGCGCGCCGTACTTGGCCGCATTCGTCACCAGCACGGTGCGACCGGGGATGACCTGGCTTTGCGGGCTGGCCCAGGCGCCTATGCGTGAGTCCAGCGGCCGGCTCGCATAGTAGGCATCGCTCTCGCCAGCGCTGACCCGCTCCACGCGGCCCTCGATGCGTACCACGCGCTCGAGCTCCACCCAGTGGAACTGCAGCGCCGCAAACGGGTTGCCCGCCAGTTCCTGGCCCTTGCGGCTTTCGTAGTTGGTGTACCAGCAGATGCCGCGCTCGTCGTAGCCCTTGACCAGCACCACGCGCGTGCTCGGGCGCAGGTTGCTCGCCACCGTGGCCAGCGTCATCGCGTTCGGCTCCGGCACCTTGCCGGCGATGGCTTCGGTCAGCCACTGGTCGAACTGCCGCAGCGGCTCCGCATGCGAGGCGTCCTCACTCAGTTCGGCGCGCTCATAGCTCTTGCGCAGTTCGGCGATCTGGTCGGAGGTGCTGCTCATGGGCCGATTCTCGCATCGGCGCCACGAGGGGGTGCAAGCTGCCACTGACCGCCGGCGCGAGTCCGGATGGCGTGACAATCGGCGGGTGAAGTCTCCCGTCGTCGTTCTCGTGCTCGCCTCCGGGCGGGGCGATCGTTTCGTCGCCTCCGGCGGCCGCGGCTCCAAGCTGCATGCCCTGCTGGCCGGCAAGCCCCTGCTGGAGCACACCATCGCCGCGGTGCGCGCCAGCGGGCTGCCTTTTCACGTGGAAGATGCGGGGCATGCCGGCATGGGCGACTCGATCGCCGCCGCAGTGGGCGCCACCGCCGATGCCGGCGGCTGGCTGGTGTTGCCGGGCGACTTGCCCCTGATCGCTCCGGCGTCGCTGCTAGCGGTTGCTGCGGCACTGGAAACGGCTTCGGTGGTGTTGCCGATGTACGAGGGCAGGCGCGGTCACCCCGTCGGCTTCGCGGTGGAGCATTTGCCGGCGTTGCTGGCATTGCGTGGTGCCGAGGGCGCTGCCGCCATCGTGCGCGGCGCGCAGGCGGTGCGGCTCGAACTCCAGGACGAAGGCATCGTGACGGACGTCGATACGGTGCAGGACCTCGCGCGCATCGAGGCGGCACTGCGGGGGTGATGGTGCGCAAGCGAAGCTTGCACACCCTACGACCCCGGCACGGCGCGGTAGGGCGTGCAAGCTCCGCTTGCACACCACGCGCCCTACGGCTTTGCCCGTTCGCCCTGGATCAGCCGCAGCAGCTTCTCGAGGTTCCTGTCGCGGATGTCGTGCCGCCGCAGTTCTTCCAGCGTGCGATGCGCATAGTCGTGCGTGGTGCCGTAGATGCCCGACGCCAAGGCGAAGATGGCCTTGTATTCCTCCGCGCTCAGCTCGCCCGTGTGGTTCGGGCTCTGGCGCGACAGCGTGAACGCCAGGGCGCGCACCGGCCCTTGCGGCGTGTGGGCGTGCAGCCAGCGCGGGTCGTACACCGCTGTCGTCATCTCGCGTGTCCACAGCCGCGCCAGCGTTTCGCCGCCGTGCGGGCGCGCGATGCGGAACACCACGCCGCGGCAGCAGCCGCCCGAGAGCAGGCCGAACACCAGCCCGGGCCGCTCGGGCGTCCCCCGATTGATGCGGCTCCACATCTTCAGCGCCCGGTGCCAGCCGTGCACCGTCGCCGGCCGCCGTTCCTCGAAGTCGAAGTCGGGCCGCCAGATCAGCGAGCCGTAGCCGAAGACCCAGAGGTCGTCCTGCCCGCCCCATTCGGCGAGCGCCTTCTCCAGCATCGGGGCCGGGTCGCGCAGGGGCTTGGGCGATTCGCTCACGCCCGAACTCTAGCGGACCGCAACGGCCGCGCCTGCACGCCGGCAAGCCCTTGCCAACGCCCATGCGCCCCATTGCCCGGCGGTGTTGGTTAGGATCAACACCATGAAACTCCATCCTGTGCTGGAGGCGGTCACCGAACGCATCCGCGAACGCAGCGCCCCCACCCGCGCCGCCTATCTCCGCCGTATCGCCGACGCCGGCGCCCGCGACCGAGGCGCCGACCGCATGGGCTGCGCGAACGTCGCCCATGCGTTTGCCGCCCTGCCTGCGAACGACAAGTTCCGCGTGGTCGCCGAGCGTGCTCCCAACATCGGCATCGTCAACTCCTACAACGACATGCTGTCCGCCCATGCGCCGCTGGGGCGCTTCCCCGACATCATCAAGGACGAGGCTCGCAAGCACGGTGCCACCGCGCAGGTGGCATCGGGCGTCCCCGCGATGTGCGACGGGGTCACGCAGGGCACGTCGGGCATGGAGCTCAGCCTGTTCTCGCGCGACGTCATTGCCATGGCCACTGCCGTCGGCCTCAGCCACGACGTGTTCGACGCCGCGCTGATGCTGGGCATCTGCGACAAGATCGTGCCCGGCCTGCTGATCGGCGCGCTGCACTTCGGCCACCTGCCCACGGTCTTCGTGCCGGGCGGGCCCATGCCCAGCGGGCTGTCCAACAGCGAGAAGGCCAAGGTGCGCGAACAGGCGGCGCAAGGCCTGGTCGGGCGCGCGGAACTGCTGGAGGCCGAGCAGAAGGCGTACCACACGCAAGGGACCTGTACCTTCTACGGCACCGCCAACAGCAACCAGATGCTGATGGAGGCGATGGGCCTGCACGTGCCCGGCACGGCCTTCATCCAGCCGCAGAAGGAACTGCGCGAGGAGCTCACGCGGGAGGCGGTGCGCACCGTGCTGGGCATCGTCAAGGCGCGCCGCTATGCGCCGATCGGGCAGATCGTCGACGAGCGCTGCATCGCCAACGCCTTGTCCGCTCTGCTGGCCACCGGCGGCTCGACCAACCACCTGATCCACTGGGTGGCCGTGGCCCGCTCGGCCGGCCTGGTGATCGACTGGGACGACTTCGACAAGCTGTCCGGCGTGGTGCCCTTGCTGTCGCGCGTCTATCCGAACGGAACCGCCGACGTCAATGCGTTCCAGGAGGCCGGCGGCCCCGGCTATGTGATCCGCGAACTGCTGGACGCCGGCCTCATGCACGAAGACGTGCTGACCGTGCGCGAGGGCGGCCTGCGCGAATACACCCGTGAGCCCGAGATGGGGCCGGAGCGCCGGCTGACCTGGCGGCAGATCGGCGTCTCGCGCGACGAAGGCGTCGTGCGTCCAGCCACCCAGCCTTTCAGCCCGACCGGCGGCCTGCGGCTGTTGACGGGCAACCTGGGGCGCAGCGTCATCAAGGTGTCCGCCGTGCCCGACGATCGGCACGTGATCGAGGCGCCGGCCCGCATCTTCGACAGCCAGGACGATCTGATGGCGGCGTTCAAGGCCGGCGAACTGGAGCGCGACGTGGTCTGCGTGGTGCGCTGGCAGGGCCCCAGGTCCAACGGCATGCCGGAACTGCACAAGCTGACGCCACCGCTCGCGGTGTTGCAGGGCAGGGGGTTCCGGGTGGCGCTGGTGACCGATGGCCGCATGAGCGGGGCCTCGGGCAAGGTTCCCGCCGCCATCCACGTATCGCCGGAAGCCGCAGCCGGCGGACCGCTGGCCCTGTTGCGCGACGGCGACCTGGTGCGGCTCGATGCGCCCGCGGGCAAGCTCGAAGCGCTGGTGGACCCGCAGGAATGGGCCCGGCGCACCCCGGCGACCCTGCCGCCGGCGCAGGCCGAGGGCAACAGCTTCGGCGTCGGCCGTGAACTCTTCGCCGGCATGCGCCGCAATGCGCTGGCCGCCGAAGAAGGAGCCTGCACATGGCTTTGAAGCCGGGCGAGATCCCCACCCCGCTGGAGGTGATGCAGGACGCCCCGGTCATTCCGGTGATCGTGCTGCACGACGTGGCGCATGCCGTGCCGCTGGCGCGCGCGCTGGTGGCCGGCGGCATCCGCATGCTGGAGGTGACCTTGCGCACCGACGCGGCGCTGGACTGCATCGAGGCGATCGCGCGCGAAGTGCCGGACGCGGTGGTCGGCGCCGGCACCGTGCGCAGTGCCGCCGATGCGCAGGCGGCGGCCGGGGCGGGGGCCCGCTTCGTCGTCAGCCCGGGCTTCACGCGGGCCGTCGGCAAGGCTTGCCATTCGCTCGGTTTGCCGCTGCTGCCCGGCGTGTCGACCGGCAGCGAAATCATGATGGCGCAGGAGGAGGGCTATCACGCCCTCAAGTTCTTCCCCGCCATGCAGGCCGGTGGCGCGGCCATGCTGAAGGCCTGGCACGGGCCGTTCCACGATGTCATGTTCTGCCCCACCGGAGGCGTCACGGCGCAGAACGCGGCGGACTTGCTGGCCTTGCCGAACGTCGCCTGCGTCGGCGGTTCGTGGCTGACGCCGGCCGATGCAGTGAGCGCCGGTGACTGGGCGCGCATCACGCAGCTGGCATCCGAGGCGGTGCGCCTGGCGCGCAAGTGACGGCAGGCGGCCGATCAGGCCGCTTCAGCTTCCCGCTGGATGAGTTCGATCTTGTACCCATCCGGGTCCGTCACGAAAGCGATCACGGTGTCGCCGCCCTTCACGGGGCCGGGCTCGCGCGTGATGTTGCCGCCGGCCGCGCGGATCTTGTCGCACGCGGCATAAACGTCCGGCACGCCGATGGCCATGTGGCCGAAGGCCGTGCCGATGTCGTATTCGGACACGCCGTGGTTGTAGGTGAGCTCCAGCTCGGCATGCTCCGGATTCTTGCCGTAGCCGACGAAGGCCAGGGAGTACTTCTGCTCCGGCCTTTCGGTCATGCGCAGCAGGCTCATGCCCAGCACCTTGGTGTAGAAGTCGATCGAGCGCTGGAGTTCGCCCACGCGCAGCATGGTGTGGAGGATTCGCATGCGCGATTATGGCCACGGCCAAGCTCGGCTACGCTATTGTTTGCATGAGTCGAACTTCACCTACGAGGCGGAACGCGCCTTCCCCTCATAGTGCGAGGTCCATGATCCGCAAGCTTTTCGCCACCGCGGCGCTCGTCGTCCTGTCGGTGGCGGCTGCGCCGGCGGCGGCCCAGTCCGCTGCTCCGTCGTTCGACCTGGTCGTGCGGGCCCCCGATCCGCTGAAGGAAATCCTCGAGCGCAATCTGGAGCTGCGCCGCTACCGCGAGGTGAGCGACCTCGACGACGCGGAGATCGCCCGGCTGATCGTGATGGCCGAGAAGGATGCGCGGGAACTGCTGGCCACCCAGGGTTACTTCGCGCCGGACGTGAAGATCAGCCGCGAAGCCGGCGCCCGCACCACGCTGGTCGTGGCCGTCGAGCCGGGGGAACGCACCCGCGTCGCCGCGGTCGATATCGCTTTCGAAGGTGACATCGCGACCACTGCCGACCCGGGCGCGATCGCGCAGCGGGACGCCGTGCGCAGTGGCTGGGGCCTGGCCCCCGGGGAGGGCTTCACGCAAACCGGCTGGGACCGTGCCAAGTCGGACGCCACCAAGGCGCTGCTCGCCCGGCGCTATCCGGCGGCACGCATCACCTACAGCCTGGCCGATGTCGATGCCGCCACCGCCTCGGCAAGGCTCGGGCTGAAGCTGGATTCCGGCGCGCTGTTCCGCCTGGGGCCGCTGCGGGTCACCGGCGTGGAGCGCTATGACCCGGTGCTGGTGCCGCGCCTGGCCCGGCTGCCGCCGGGCACGATCTACGACCAGGAGAAGATCGTGCAGGCCCAGCTGCGCTTGTCCGGCAGCGGTTACTTCGACTCGGCTTTCATCTACGTCGATCCGCAGTCCGACCCCGAGTCGGCCGACGTCCAGGTCACCGTGCGCGAAGCGCAGCTGCAGAAGGTGGTGCTGGGCGTGGGATTCACCACCGACGGCGGGCCGCGGGCTTCCATCGAGCACATCCACAACCGGCTGCCCGGCATCGGCTGGCGCGCCGTCAGCAAGCTGCAGGCCGACAAGAAGAACCCGTACGCCCAGACCGAGTGGACCGCCATCCCCGACGAGAAGAGCTGGCGCTGGTCGGTGCTGGCGCGGGCGGAGAGGCTCGACGACGACCGACTCGTCACGCACAGCCAGCGCCTGCGGGCAGGGCGTTTCCAGGACGGCGACCGGATCGACCGCAACGTGTATGTGCAGTACGAGCGCTCGACCGTCCAGAATCCTCGCGGCGTGCCGCTCACGCCCTCGGAGACCGGGGAAGGTTCGGCGCTCAGCGTCAACTACATCTGGACCGGCCGCTATTTCGACAACCTGCAGATGCCCACCAGCGGCTACGGCATCGGCATCGAAGTCGGCGGCGGCATCACGCTGGGCGGCGACAACAGCCCGTTCCAGCGGACCGTCCTGCGCTGGATAGGCTATCGGCCGCTGCAGACCGGCCGCCTGCAGCTGCGGGCCGAAGGCGGTGCGGTGTTCGCGCGTGAATCGGCCTTGCTGCCGGCGACGCAACTGTTCCGCACCGGCGGCGACACCACCGTGCGTGGCTACCGCTTCCTGGACATCGGCGTCCCGCTGGTCGGTGACCTGGTCGGCCCCGGGCGTTACCTGGCCGTGGGCAGCACCGAATGGCAGCGGCCGATCGTGCGGCGCGGCCAGCCGACCCAGTTCGAACACACCTTGTTCGTCGATGCCGGCGCCGTGGCCGACCAGGTCGGCGACCTGAGGCCCAAGGTGGGTGTCGGCACCGGTGTCCGCTGGCGCAGCCCCATCGGTCCGGTGGAGGCAGCGCTGGCCTATGGCGTGCAGGCGAAGAAGCTGCGGCTGCATTTCAGCGCGGGCTTCGTGTTTTGAAAGCACAAGCCGCACGGGCCGCGCGCTGGGCCGCCGGGCTGCTGGTGGGACTGGTGCTGCTGCTGGCGCTGGCCGTCGCCGGCCTCTGGTGGTGGTCCGGCCAGGAAGGCTCGCTCGACTGGGTGCTGCGCCGCGTCGCCCGCAGCGTGCCGCTGCACAGCGAAGGGGTGCAGGGCGCGCTGCGCCACGGCGGCCACATCCAGCGCATCGCCTGGGAGAAGGACGGCTTGCGGGTCGAAGCCGACGACATCCGCCTGGAGTGGCAACCGCTGGCGCTGCTGACCCGCACGCTGCACCTGCAGCAGGTGCAGGTTGGCCGCGTCCGCGTGATCGACAAGCGGCCGCCCGACAACGAGCCGCTGAAACCGCCCGACAACCTGCGGCTGCCCTGGCGGGTGATGGTCGTGCAGGCCGGTGTCGACCATCTCGAATACCAGGGGCGCACCGACGTGCAGGCGGACAAGATCGTCGCCCGGTACGAGTTCGACGGCCTGCGGCACCGCGTGGCGCTGCGTTCCCTTCAGTTCGCGGGCGGCGAGTACAGCGGCGACATGACGCTGCTCGCCGTGGCACCGCTGACGCTGGACGCCAGGCTGGCCGGCCGGTTCCAGGCGCCGGTGCCGGGCGCCGACGCCAAGGTGCCGCTCGAATTCCAGCTGCGCGCGCAGGGGCCCGCCAGCCGGATCGATGCCCGGGGCGAACTGCAGGTGCTCACGGCGCCCGCGCGCAGCGGCGAGCTGCCGCACGCCACCGCGACGGCCCGCATCACCCCGTTCGAGCGGATGCCGGTGCACCAGGCCGCCGCCGATTTCCGCCAGCTGGACCTCGCGATGCTGTGGCCGACCGCGCCGCGCACGCTGCTGTCCGGGCACGTGGAGGTTGTCCCCGCAGGGACGGCGACGTGGCAGCTGCGTGCCGACGTGCGCAATGCGGCCGCGGGTCCGTGGGACGAGAAGCGCCTGCCGGTCGCCTCTGCCAAGGGCGAAGGCGAATGGCGCAATGGCACCGCATTGGTGAAGTCCATCGCGGCGAAGCTCGGCGGGGGCACGGTCGAAGGCAGCGGCGCCTGGGAAGGCCAGGGCTGGCATTTCGATGGCCGGGTGGATGCGGTGGACCCCTCGCAGCTGTATGGCAGCCTGGCGCCGCTGCCCTTGACCGGGCCGCTGAAACTGCAGGGCGAAGGCAAGGCGATCGCCTTCGACGTCAACCTGCAGGCGGGAGCGCCCCGGCCGCGCGCATCCGGGCGCAGACCCGGTGCAGCGGACGATCCGCTGCTGGCCGTGGCCGGCGCGCTGGAGTTGCGCGATGTGCTGGCGCGTGGCCGCTATTCAGGCGAAGCAGTCTCGGTGGCGCCACTGCGCGTGCGCACCAGCGACGCCTTGCTGGAAGGCGAGCTCGAATGGCAGATCGCGGCCAAGGCCGGCACCGGCAAGCTGAACCTGCGCGCGCCCGGCTTGCAGGCGCAGGCGCAAGGCAGCGTCGGCGAAACCCGGGGGCAGGGCTCGGCCGAGGTCGGTGCGCCTGACCTCGCGCAGGCGCAGCGCTGGCTGGCCCGCTGGCCCGGCGTCGGTGGCGTCCTCAAGGGTTTGAGCCTGCGCGGCGACGCCCAGGCGCAGCTGGCCTGGCAAGGCGGCTGGAGCGATCCCACCGTGCAGGCGCGGGCCAACCTGCGCAACCTGGCGTGGCAGCCGCCGGTGAAGGCCGAAAGCGGCGAACCGCCGCCGTGGGCGGTGCGCGAAGCGGTGCTGCAAGTGCAAGGGCGGCTGCGAGACGCGGCGCTGGACCTGCAGGGGCAGGCGGAGCAGGGCCAACGCAAGGTCGGCGTCGACGTCAAGGGTCGGGTCGGCGCGACGCTGGGCGGGGCCGCCACCAGTTGGCGCGGACAGTTCGCCACACTCGACCTGCGCTTGCAGGATCCCTCGATCACGCCCGGACCGTGGCAATTGCAGTTGCGCCGGGCCGTGGATTGGCGCTATGCCGGCGGCAGCTTCGAGGTGGGCGCGGGCGAAGCCGTGCTGCACGCGCCGGCGATGCGCAGCGGCGCGCCGGCCAGTGATGCGGTCCTCACCTGGACGCCGGTGCGGCGGCAGGCCGGTCAGCTGACCACCGCGGGCCGGGTGAGCGGTTTGCCGATGGCCTGGATCGAGTTGTTCGGCGGGCCGCAGCTGGCCGGCTCGGCGCTGTCTGGCGACATGGTGTTCGACGCCCAGTGGAATGCGCAGCTGGGCAGCACGGTGCGGCTCGATGCTTCGCTGGTGCGGGTACGCGGCGACGTCAACGTGCTGGCGGAAAGTGTCGATGGTGCTGCGGCGCGCGTCACGGCCGGGGTTCGCGATGCCCGCCTCACCGTCAGCAGCCAGGGCGAGCAACTGGTGCTCGCCTTGCTGTGGGACAGCGAACGGGCGGGCCATGCCGAAGGCCAGATCCGCACGCGGCTGGTTCGCTCTGGCGACGGCTGGGAGTGGCCGGCCCAGGCGCCGCTCGCCGGCCGGGTGCAGGCGAGCCTGCCGCGCATCGGCGTGTGGTCGCTGCTGGCACCGCCAGGCTGGCGGCTGCGCGGCTCGGTGCAGGCGGACATCACCATCGCCGGCACCCGCGCGCAACCGGAGCTGTCCGGGCCGCTGCAGGCGGACGACCTGGCGCTGCGCTCGGTGGTCGACGGGATCGAGCTGCGCAACGGCCGCCTGCGCGCGCAGCTGGCCGGGCAACGGGTGGTGGTGAGCGAATTCCTGCTGCACGGCAGCGAGGAGGGCGGCGGCGGCGGCGGCAGCTTGCTGGCTTCCGGTGAAGGCAGCTGGACACCGCAAGGTCCGCAATTCCAGGCCACGGCGCAGCTGTCGCAGTTGCGCGCCAGCATCCGCAGCGACCGGCAGCTCACGGTCTCGGGGCCGGTGGCCGCGCGAGTCGACAGTTCCGGCACCAGCGTCACCGGCCAGCTGGTGGTGGACCGCGCCCGGATCGTGATCCCCGAGGACACGCCGCCAAAGCTCGGCGAAGACGTCGTCGTTCGCAACGCTCCCGGCGTGGCCGAGACACAGGCGGAACGCAAGCTGCAGCCGAAGCCAACGCCGACCGCCAGCTCCGCCAGCCGCACCACGACCCTGCGCATCAGCTTCGACCTGGGCAACGACTTCCGCGTGACCGGCCGCGGCCTCGACACGCGGCTGGCCGGCAAGGTGCAGATCGAAGGCGCGGGCGGCGGCACGCCGCAGATCACGGGCCTGATCAACACCGTGGGCGGCACCTTCGAAGCCTACGGCCAGCGCATGACCATTGAGCGCGGCGAACTGCGCTTCACCGGCCAGGCGGACAACCCGGCGCTGGACATCCTGGCGGTGCGGCCGAACATGTCGCAGAAAGTCGGCGTGCTGGTGAGCGGGCGCGCCCAGGCGCCGCACATCGAACTCTATTCGGACGCGGGCCTCTCCGAGGCGGAGACGCTTTCCTACCTGGTGCTCGGGCGTTCCTCCGCCGGTGGCGGCGCCGAGACCGCGCTGCTGCAGCGCGCCGCGACCGCCTTGCTCGCGGGCAAGAGCGGCACCGGCAAGGGCTTTGCCAGCAAGCTGGGCCTGGACGACCTCAGCGTCAGCCCGGACAGCACCAGCGGCGCCGTGGTGCGCGTGGGCAAGCGCTTCGCCACCAACTTCTACGCCGCGTACGAGCGCAGCCTGGCGGGAACCATGGGCACGCTCTTCATCTTCTACGACGTGTCGCGCCGCCTGACGGTGCGCGCGGAGGCGGGGGAGCGCACCGGCGTCGACCTGATCTTCACCTTTGCCTTCGACGGCCCGGGCCGCTCCAAGAGGCCGTAGCGCGAACACCTGGCAGGTGGTGGTGGCGTGCGCGTAGCTCCGGCTCGTCAATTAAAGCTTGTATCTGCAACAGTTGCAGCTACACTAGTTTCCATGGACACCCCTGTCAAGCCGCAAGGCTGCACCAACATGAAGCTGCGCCAGCTGATGCGGCGGGTGGCGCAGCACTACGACGCCGAAGTCGGCAAGACCGGCCTGCGCGGCACGCAGTACTCACTGCTGTCGTACGTGGTCAAGCTGGGCCCGGTCCGGCCGGTCGACCTGGCGCGCGCGATGAAGGTGGATGCCTCGACGCTCACCCGCAACCTGCGCCCGATGATCGACGGCGGCTGGCTCACGCTCGACGCCGGGCCCGACGCCCGCAGCCGGCTGGTGAACGCGACGCGAGCGGGGCGGGACAAGCGGCAGGAGGCGCAGCGCCGCTGGCGCGTGGCGCAGGAGGCGCTGAACGAACGATTGGGCTTGCGGCGCGTGCTGGCGCTGCACGAGCTGCTGGACGAATGCCAGGAACTGTTGTCCGATGTCCCCCAGGGAGAGTTGCATGAGTGATGCGAAGGGCGTGCGCCGCGCGGCGTTCTGGCTGGTGCTGCTGGCGGCGGCGGGCACCTTCGCGCTGACGATGGGCACGCGCCAGAGCATGGGCCTGTTCCTGTCCTCGCTCAACACGTCGACCGGGCTGGGGCTGGGCAGCATCAGCCTGGCCTTCGCCTTCGGCCAGTTGTGGTGGGGCCTCACGCAGCCCTTCGCCGGTGCGCTGGCGGACAAGTACGGCGCCGGCCGCGTGCTCGCCCTCGGCGTGGTGCTGCTGATGATTGGCACCTTCATCACGCCCTACATGACGACGACGCTGGGCCTGATCTTCGCCATCGGCGTGCTGGCCGCCGGCGGCTCGGGCATGGCGGGCCCCGCGGTCCTGATGTCGGCCAGCGTACGCATGATCGACCCGGCGCGGCGCGGAATGGCCATCGGCATCGTCAACGCGGGCGGCTCCTTCGGCCAGTTCGCGACGGCGCCGCTCGCCGCCGCGCTGATCGTCGGCATCGGCTGGGGCAACGCGATGCAGGCGCTGGCTTTGATGACGCTGCTTTGCCTGCCGGCCGCCTGGGTGCTGCGCGGCAACGCCGTCACCATGGGAGGCGCCACCGCGCAAAAGCCCGCCGGCGCCGGCCAGGCCGTGAGGCACGCGCTGCGCAATCCCAGTTACCTGCTGCTCGGCGCCGGCTTCTTCGTCTGCGGCTTCCACGTCGCCTTCCTGGCGGTGCACCTGCCGGGAGTGGTCGCCGCCTGCGGGCTGCCGCCGCAGTGGGGCGGCTGGGCGCTCGCCATGCTCGGCCTGTTCAACATCATCGGCAGCCTGGGCATCGGTTGGGCGGTGGGCCGCTGGCGCTCGAAGTCATTGCTGTCGCTGATCTACGCCGCGCGCGCCATCGCCGTGCTGGTGTTCCTGTTCGCGCCCAAGTCCGGCACCGTGGTGCTGGTCTTCGCGGCCGTCATGGGCCTGACCTACCTGTCGACCGTGCCGCCGACGGCCGGCCTGGTCACCAAGTTCTTCGGTCCGGCGAACATGGCCACGCTGTTCGGGCTGGTGATGCTCACGCACCAGGTCGGGGCCTTCTTCGGCTCCTGGCTGGGCGGCAGGGTCTTCGATGCCACCGGATCGTACGACTGGGTCTGGTACATCGATATCGTGCTGGCGGTCGGCGCGGCGCTGGTGCACCTGCCGATCCGCGAAGAGCGGCTGCCCCGCTCATCGGTGGCAGCCGCAGCCGCCGCCTGACGCGTTGGCTCAGCGTTCGTTCCGGCCTACAAACGGTAGAGCCGGAATCGACGCCCGCGCGGGGGTTTACAGGCGCGGCGGGCGCGCCCGCGTACTACCATCGGAGTCACATGGCAGGTGCAGACTATTACCATGTCTGATACCCACCAAGTTCGAATGGATGACAAACCCGCACGGCTGACCGTGCTGATCGACGCCGACAAGAAGAAGGCCTTCGACGAGCTCTGCGCATCGCAGGACATCACCGCCTCGCAGGTGGTCCGGCAGTTGATCCGCGACTACCTGCTCAAGCACGGCGTGAAGTACGCGCCCAGGCAGAAGAACGGCACCGACGACTGACGGCCGGGCAACAGCCGCGCTGTCTTGGCGGACCGAAAGCCATTAGACTCTGATTAACATCAGATTCCTTCGCCCCATGGAGCTCAAGACCGCCCGGTTGACCATCCTGATCGATCCCGCCAAGAAACAGGCCTTCGACGAGCTGTGCCGCACGCAGGACATGACGCCATCGCAAGTGGTGCGCCGGCTGATCCGCGACTACATGGACCAATTGAAGGCCCAGGCGCCTGCCGCGGCCGCGCGCAAGGCCGTTTCGGCGCGAACCCGCCAGCGCTGATCCGCTACACCGGCACGGTGTAGTTCAGGGTCATGCGGCCGCCGTCCACCACGACGATTTCGCCCGTGATGTAGCTGGCCGCATCGCTGGCCAGATACGCGACCACGTCCGCGACTTCGGCGGGCTCGCCCAGGCGCTTCATGGGCGTGCGCATCAGGATGCGTTTGCTGGCTTCCTCGCTCGTCAGCACCGCCCTGGCGGCGAGCTCGGTGGCGATCGTTCCCGGCGCCACGGCATTGACGCGGATGTTGTGGCCTGCCAGCGCCAGCGCCATCACCCGCGTCAGCTGGTTGATGCCGCCCTTGCTGACGTTGTAGCTGGCGATGTTCGGGATCGCCAGGACGCCGTTGACCGAGCTCATGTTGACGATCGCTCCCTTGCCGGCCCTGGCCATCTCCCGCGCCGCCGCCTGGCCGACCAGGAAGGAGCCCTTCAGGTTGATGCGCAGCACCGCGTCGAAGTCCGACTCGCTGATGTCCAGGAAGTCCGCGGCCTTGAAGATGCCCGCGTTGTTGACCAGCACGTCGATGCGCCCGTGGGTCAGCATCGTCTTGGCCACCAGCGTGTCGACCTGGGCCTTGTCGCCGACGTCACAGTGCACGTAGAGCGCCTGCAGTTCCTGCGCCAGCGCCTGCCCGCGGCCGTCGTCGATGTCGGCGATCACCACCATCGCGCCCTCGCGCGCGAAGCGCCGGGCGCAGGCTTCGCCTATGCCTTGCGCGGCACCGGTGACGATGCAGACCCGGCCGCCGAGGCCGAAGGAAACCGGCGACGAAGAAGGGCTGGAAGAAGGCGCGCTGGTCATGGGCGGATGGTACCCGCCCATGCCTGCGCGAAGGCGTGCGCCGAGGCCGCCACGGCAGCCGTTTGCATGCCGGGTTTGTACAGGGCCGAGCCGATGCCGAAGCCGCTGGCGCCTGCGGCCCGGTAAGCAGCCATGTTGCCCGTCGCTATGCCGCCCACGGGGAACAGCAGCACCTCGGGCGCGAGCACCGCGCGCAGGGCCTTGACGGCGGCCGGCGTGATCATCTCGGCCGGGAACAGTTTCACGCCGGTGGCGCCCGCGTCCAGCGCCGCCAGGGCTTCGGTGGGGGTCATCACGCCCGGCAGGCAGACCAGGCCCAGCCCGGTGGCGGCGGCGACCACGCGCGGGTCGAAGTGGGGCGACACGATCATGCGGCCGCCGGCGTCGTGGACCTGCCGGACCTCGAGGGCCGTGCGGACCGTGCCGGCACCGACGACGGCCTGCGGAAACCGCCGCGCCATGCTCTGGATGCTGCGCAGCGGCTCGGGCGAATTGAGCGGCACTTCGAACAGCCGCCAGTCCGCGTCCCACAGCGCATCGCCGACGGCCGGCGCTTCGGCCGGCGTGATGCCGCGCAGGATGCCCACCAGCGGCAGCCGCGCCAGCGCCTGCGCCCATTGGGCGGCGAGCGGCTCGTCCATCAGGCCCGTTCCAGCGTTTGCGACAGGCGCCAGAGTCCCTGCCAGGCCGCTTCCGAGCCGAGACTGCGCGACGCGACCCCCAGCACCTGCAGCGCCAGCGCATAGCGCTGCGTCAGCGTTTCGCTGCCGATCAGCACGACGTCGTGCACGGCGGGGTCGCGCAAGCGCAGCTCCTCACCGATCACCAGGCCGGAGAGGTAGCTGCCCATGCCTTCGTTGCTGAGCCGGTTGAACAAGGCCAGGCTGCGCACGCTGAAGGCGCTGCGCAGCAGGCTGCCGGTCTGGTGCGCCTGGCGCACGCCGCGCTTGAACGCTTCCTCGTCCATCCGGCCGTCCTCCGCCGGCAGCGTGCGGGCCAGGATCGAATGCTCCTTCAGCAAGGCATAGCATTCGCCGGACATGAAGGTGGCGAAGGACCGGATGCGGCCCTCGTGCACTTCCACCCGCTTGCTGTGCGTGCCGGGGAGCACGAACAGGCCGTCCTGCATGCCGAGGAGCGACATCGCGCCGAACACCTGCACTTCCTCGCCGCGCATCACATCGGGCACGCCATCGTTCTCGCAGGTGAGGCCGGGGACGAGCGCGATGCGGCCGGGCTCAATCCAGGTGAGTGCCTGCGCCAGTTCGGTGAAGCCGGCGGGGCAGGGGCAGTAGGGCGCTTCGCGCCAGCCGTTGCGGCTGCCCGCCATGCCGCTGACCAGGCAAAGGGCAGCGGGGTCCTGCAGCCAGTCGCCGCACGTTTCCTGCAGGACCTGGGGGAAGGCGCCGGCTTCGACGGTGAGGATGCCGCGCGGGGAGGTGCGTTCTTCCAGCACCTCGCCGGCCGGGCCGAGGAGCGCGGTGCGAAGGGCGGATGTGCCCCAGTCGACCGCCACGAGCGAGTTGTTCATTCCGGGCTGCATGGATCCCGGGCGAGCCCGGTCGGCAAGTTGCGATTCAGTGATTGTCGCGCGGCACGAAGGAGCCGCGCTTGCCGACCAGGAAGTCGAGGTCCGCGCCTTCATCCGCCTGCAGCACGTGGTCGATGTACAGCTTCCAGTAGCCGGACTCCATCGGCGGCTTCGGCGGCTGCCAGGCGGCCTTGCGGCGGGCCAGTTCCTCGTCGCTCACCTCCAGGTGGATGCGCCGCTTGGGAACGTCGAGCTCGATGATGTCGCCGTTCTGCACCAGCCCCAGCGGACCGCCGGCCGCGGCCTCGGGCGCGGTGTGCAGCACGACCGTGCCGTAGGCAGTGCCGCTCATGCGGGCGTCGCTGATGCGGACCATGTCGGTGATGCCCTTGCGCAGGATCTTGGGCGGCAGCGGCATGTTGCCGACTTCGGCCATGCCCGGGTAGCCCTTGGGGCCGCAGTTCTTCAGCACCAGCACGCAGGTTTCGTCGACGTCCAGGTTTTCGTCGTCGATGCGGGCATGGAAGTCCTCGATGTCCTCGAACACCACGGCGCGGCCACGGTGCACCATCAGCCCGGGGGTGGCGGCGCTCGGCTTGATGACCGCGCCACGCGGCGCCAGGTTGCCGCGCAGCACCGCGATGCCGGCGTGGTCCTTGAACGGCGTGGCCAGCGGCTTGATCACTTCCTGGTTCCAGTTCTGGGCATTGGCGATGTTGTCGCCCATCGTGGCGCCGCTGGCGGTGAGGGCGTCCAGGTGCAGGTGGCCGGCGATCTCCTTCAGGACGACCGGCAGGCCGCCGGCGTAGCAGAAGTCTTCCATCAGGAACTTGCCCGAGGGCTGCAGGTTCACCAGGCACGGCATCTCGCTGCCGAGCCGGTCGAAGTCCTCGATCGCCAGCTCCACCCCGATGCGCCGCGCGATCGCGATCAGGTGGATCACCGCGTTGGTCGACCCGCCGATCGCCGCCAGCGTCTTGATCGCATTCTCGAAGGCTTGCCGCGTGAGGATCTTCGACAGCAGAACGTCGCCGTGCACCATCTCCACGATGCGCCGGCCGGCCATCCGTGCCAGCACGTTGCGCCGGCCATCGACCGCCGGATACGCCGCGTTGCCGGGCAAGCCCACGCCCAGCGCTTCGACCATGCTGGCCATGGTGGACGCGGTGCCCATGGTCATGCAGTGGCCGTGGCTGCGGTGCATGCAGCTTTCGGCTTCGAGGAAGTCCTGCAGCTTCAAGGTGCCGGCGCGGACCTGCTCGCTCATGCTCCACACGCCGGTGCCGGAGCCGAGGTCCTGGCCGCGCCACTTGCCCGAAAGCATCGGGCCGCCGGAGACGCCGATGGTCGGCAGGTCCACGCTCGACGCACCCATCAGCAGCGAGGGCGTGGTCTTGTCGCAGCCCATGAGCAGCACCACGCCGTCGATCGGGTTGCCGCGGATCGATTCCTCGACGTCCATGCTCGCCAGGTTGCGATACAGCATCGCGGTCGGCCGCAGCATCGTCTCGCCGAGCGACATCACCGGGAACTCCAGCGGGAAGCCGCCGGCTTCGTAGACGCCGATCTTCACCTGCTCCGCCAGGGTGCGGAAGTGCGAGTTGCACGGAGTCAGTTCGCTGAAGGTGTTGCAGATGCCGATGACGGGCCGGCCATCGAACTGGTCGTCGGGCACGCCCTTGCCCTTGATCCAGCTGCGGTAGGCAAATCCATCGCGGTCCTGGCGGCCGAACCATTGCTGCGACCGCAGCTCGCTGGGCTTCTTCTTGAGGGGCGTCGTCATAGGGTTAGTCCGGAAAAAACCATTCGTATTATGGTCATACGATTGCCTCCGCCCACCGTACAAACCATGAGCGAACCTTCCGCCTCACCCCCTGCCGCACGTCCCGCCGTGCTCGTCGTCTCCAAGCTGCCGGCCTTCTACCTGGAGCCGCTGCAGCAGCACTTCACCGTGTACGAGCGGCTGCACGAAACCGATCCGGCGGCCTTCGCCAGGGTCGCGCCCGGCATCCGCGCGATCACCGGCGGCGGCGAGTCGAAGGTGGCCGCGGCATTGATGGACCAGCTGCCCGCGCTCACGATGATTTCCATCATGGGCGTGGGCTATGACGGCGTCGACGTCGCGGCAGCCATGGCCCGCGGCGTTCCCGTCACCCATACGCCGGATGTCCTGAACGACGAAGTCGCGGACCTGGCGATCGGGCTGATGCTGTCGCTCGCCCGGCGCATCCCGCAGGCCGACCGCTACGTGCGCGCCAATGCCTGGGCGGAGAAAGGGCCGATGCCGCTGGCCCGCAAGATGTCGGGCGCCCGCCTGGGCATCGTCGGGCTCGGCCGGATCGGCAAGGCGGTCGCCGTGCGCGCCCAGGCCTTCGGCATGTCGATCGCCTACACCGGCCGCCACCAGCAGGAGCAGCTTGCCTTCGACTACCACCCCACGCCGAAGGCCCTGGCTGCGGCGGTGGACTTCCTGGTGGTGATCACGCCCGGCGGCGCGGCCACCCGCCACCTGATCGACCGTGAGGTGCTGGCGGCGCTCGGTGCGCGCGGCTTCCTGATCAACGTGGCGCGGGGCTCGGTGGTCGACGAAGAAGCGCTGGTCGAGGCCTTGCAGCAAGGCGTGATCGCCGGCGCCGGCCTCGACGTGTTCGAGAACGAACCGCAGGTTCCCGCCGCGCTTCGTGCCCTCGACAACGTGGTGCTCACGCCGCACATGGCCAGCGCCACCCATGAAACCCGCCAGGCCATGGCCGACCTCGCACTGAACAACCTGCGCGCGCACTTCGCGGGCGAACGCCTCTTGAGTCCCGTGCCCGAGTGCCGCTGAGCGCCCGGCTGCTTCCCTTCCCTTTCCACAACGACAGCAGGAGACAAGGCATGAAACTGAGGATCGTTCTAACCGCCGCGATCGCCGCCGCCGGCCTCGTCGCCGGCGCGCCCGCGGTGGCGCAGGAGAAGCTCACCGTCTGGTGGGTCAAGGGCTTCTACAAGGCCGAAGACGACGCCCTGTTCGAGGCGATCAGGAAGTACGAAGCCAAGCACAAGGGCGTGAAGATCGAGCTGTCGCAGTACCCGATCCAGGACATGATCCCCAAGACGGTGGCCGCGCTCGACTCCGGCGCACCGCCGGACGTGGCGTATGCCGACGTCTACGATTTCCAGGTCACGGCCAAGTGGGCGTTCGACGGCAAGCTGGAAGACATCTCCAGCATCATCAGTCCGCTGACTTCGAAGTTCGAATCGACCGCGCTGTCGACCACCTTCCTCTACAACGACGCTTCCAAGAAGCGCGCGTACTACGCCTTCCCGCTCAAGCAGCAGACCATGCACATCCAGTACTGGAAGGACATGCTCGCTGAAGCCGGCTTCAAGGCGTCGGACATCCCGGCCGACTGGAAGGGCTACTGGAGCTTCTGGTGCGACAAGGTGCAGCCGGCCTATCGCCAGAAAACCGGCAAGCGCGGCTTCGGCATCGGCCAGCCGCTGGGCGTGGACTCGAGCGACTCGTTCTATTCGTTCCTGACCTTCATGGACGCGTACAACGTCAAGCTGGTCAACGACTCGGGCAAGCTGCTGGTCGACGACCCCAGCGTGCGCCAGGGCCTGATCGGCGCGCTGACCGACTACACCGCCCCTTACACCAAGGGTTGCTCGCCGCCGTCTTCCACCAGCTGGAAGGACCCGGACAACAACGTCGCGTTCCACAACAAGACGACGGTGCTCACGCACAACGCCACCATCTCGATCGCCGCGAAGTGGCTGGACGACGCGAACAACACCTCGCTCACGCAGGCCCAACGCGACGAAGCGAAGAAGAACTACACGGAGAACATCGCCACCTCGGCGTTCCCGGACAAGCCTGACGGCAGCAAGATGAAGTACCGCACCGCCGTCAAGACGGGCGTGATCTTCAGCCAGGCCAAGAACAAGCAGCGCGCCAAGGAGTTCGTGGCCTTCCTGCTGCAGGACGAGAACCTGACGCCTTACGTGGAAGGGTCTCTCGGCCGCTGGTTCCCGGTCACGAAGGTGGGGCAGGCCAGTCCCTTCTGGAAGAACGACCCGCACCGCCTGGTGGTCTACAACCAGTACATGAACGGCACGACCACGTTCGAATTCACCAAGAACTACAAGTTCACGGTGTTGAACAACGAGAACGTGTGGGCCAAGGCGGCCAACCGCGTGCTCAACGAGAAGGTGCCGGTCGACAAGGCGGTCGACGAGATGATCGCCCGCATCAAGACGGTGGCGGGCAGCCCGCAGTAGACCTGGGGAGCGCCGGCCATGAGCACGATTCTCGTTCCGACCGAAGAACTGCCGCTGCCGGCGCGCGCGCCGCGCCGCACCAACCCCTGGGAATTCTGGGGGCGGGTGCTGGTGCTGCCCTATCTCGCGATCTTTCTCATCTTCGTGCTGTACCCGGTCGGGTACGGGCTGTGGCTGGCGCGGCATCCGCAAAGCTATGTGCAGCTGTTCGCCGACCCCATCTTCTTCCGGACCGCCGTCAACACGGTGATCTTCCTGGTGGTCGCCATCAACATCAAGATGGTGGTCGCGCTGGTGCTGTCCGGCTTCTTCGTGCAGACCCGCTGGTGGATCAAGGCGTTGTCGGTGCTGTTCATCCTGCCCTGGGCGGTGCCTTCGATTCCCACCATCCTGTCGGTGCGCTTCATGCTCAACCCCGAGTGGGGCGTGATCAACTCGCTGATCTTCCGCTTCACCGGCATGGACGGCCCCAACTGGCTGAACGACCCGACGCTGGCGCTCTCGTTCTCGATGCTGATGCACGTCTGGAAGTCGCTGCCGTTCTGGACGCTGATCCTGGTCGCCGGACGGATGTCGATTCCCGCGGAGCAGTACGAGGCGGCCGCGGTCGACGGCGCCACCAGCTGGCAGAAGTTCCGCTACATCACGTGGCCTTCGATGCGCACGCTCTATCTCACGTCGACCGTGCTGTCGATGATCTGGACGCTCGGTGACTTCAACAGCGTGTACCTGCTGACCGGCGGCGGGCCCGCCGACCTGACCCATGTGCTGGCGACCCTCGGCATCCGTTACCTGCGGCTCGACCAGGTCGACCTGGCGATGGCCTCCATCGTGGTGGCGCTGCCGTTCGTGCTGCCGCTCGTTTACTTCATGATGAAGCGGCTGTCCAAATGAACACGCAAACGCTGCCGCACGAAGCCGCCGCCATCGCGCGGCGCAAGCCGGTCAGGATCAAGTGGCGCAATGTCGCCACCGAGGCCAAGCTGCTGCTGATCGGCATCCCGGTGTTCCTCTGGACCATCATCCCGATCTACCACCTGGCGCTGTTCGCGTTCTCGACCAAGGACGGTGCCACCTCCGGCCGCATCTGGCCGAAGGATCCGACGCTGCAGAACTTCCGCATCCTGTTCCAGGAGCAGCACCATTACCTGAACCACTTCTGGCTGCAGATGTGGAACTCGCTGCTGATCGCGGTGACGGTGGGCGCGCTGACGCTGTTCGTGTCGACCTGCGCGGCCTTCGCGATCAGCCGGCTGCGCGTGTCCGGCGGCCGCACCGTCATGAACCTGGCGCTCATCACCTACTTCATCCCGGCGGCCTTTCTCGCCGTGCCGATGTACAAGGCCATGGGCACCTACGGCCTCCTGAACAACCAGTGGGCGCTGATCCTCGCCATGGTCACCATCGCCTCGCCTTACAGCATCTGGGTGCTCAAGCAGGCCTCCGACAAGCTGCCTTACGAACTGGACGAAGCCGCGCGCATGGACGGCGCTACGCCGCTGCAACTGTTCCGCCTGGTCTACCTGCCGCTCATGGTGCCGTCGCTGGTGGCGGTCGGCACCTACTCCCTGCTGCTGGCGTGGAACGAGTACCTGTACGCCTTCCTGCTGCTGTCCAACGACCGCAGTGTCACCGTGGCCGTGGCCCTGGGCAACTTCCTGTCGGCCGACGACTCGCCGTGGGAGCTGCTGATGGCGACCGGCCTGATCTATGCGCTGCCGCCGGCGGCGATCTATTACGCGTTCAAGCGCTACATGGTGTCGGGCCTGACGGCCGGCGCCGTGAAATCATGATGCACCCCCGAAGCGCCTGCCGCGCCTCCCCCAAAGGCACCCCGGAAAATTGCGGTGCAATTTCCCGGGGACCCCGCTCAAGGGGGCGCCCGCAGCGGGGTGCGCCGAGTGCGCACACGGCTTCCTCTTCGAACGAGGTTTGACACGATGGCATCAGTATCCTTCCGCGGCGTCGAAAAGAACTTCGGCCGCTTCAAGGTGATCCACGGGATCAGCTTCGACATCGCCGACGGCGAGTTCGTGGTGCTGGTCGGGCCTTCGGGCTGCGGCAAGTCGACCCTGCTGCGCATGCTGGCGGGGCTGGAGCCGATTACCGCTGGCGAGATCGACATCGACCGCCGGGTGGTGAACGACCTGGACTCCAAGGACCGCGACATCGCGATGGTGTTCCAGAGCTACGCGCTGTATCCCCACATGACGGTGCGCGACAACATGGGCTTCAGCCTGAAGTTGCGCAAGGCGGACAGCACGGTCACCAACAAGCGCGTCGATGACGCCGCCCGCATCCTGAACCTGACGCAGCTGCTCGATCGCTTCCCGCGCGAGCTGTCCGGCGGCCAGCGCCAGCGGGTGGCGATGGGTCGCGCCATCGTGCGTGATCCCAAGGTGTTCCTGTTCGACGAGCCGCTCTCCAACCTCGACGCCAAGCTGCGGGTGGCGATGCGCGCGGAGATCAAGGCGCTGCACCACCGCCTGAAGACCACCACCGTCTACGTCACGCACGACCAGATCGAGGCGATGACCATGGCCGACCGCATCGTGGTGATGCACGACGGGATCGTCGAGCAGATCGGCACGCCGCTGGAGCTGTTCGACCACCCGCGCAACCTGTTCGTCGCGCAGTTCATCGGCTCCCCGTCCATGAACGTGCTGCCCGGCACGCTGCGCCAGCAAGGCGCCACCGCCTGGGTCGAGTCGGAAGGGCACCGCTGGCCGGCGCAGGTGCAGGCGCAGGGCCAGGACGGCCAGCCGGTACAGTACGGCGTGCGGCCCGGCGACGTCGGCCTCTCCACCAACGGCCAGGGCATCCCGGCCACCGTGGTGGTGGTCGAACCGACCGGGGCCGAAACCGAACTGCTGGTGCAGGTCGGCGAGCAGAAGCTGGTGATCGTGCTGCACGGGCGCACCGCGGCCAGGCCGGACGACACCGTGCTGCTCGAAGTCGCAGCCGCCAAGACCCACGTTTTCGATGCCGCCGGAGGCCAGCGCCTCGACGCGGTGAACGCCACCCTTCAATGACATCCTTCACCAAGGTCATCCTCTTCACCGACACGGACGGGCGCGCGCGCTTTCGCGAGGAGCAGGTCGCGCTTGGCGAGGGCACGCCGCAGTCGCAGCTGTCGCCGCTGCTGCCCTCAGGCGGCTACCAGCTGCGCCAGAGCCCGGTCGGCTTTCGCAGCAACCCGCATTGCTCGCCGTATCCGCAATGGGTGTTCATCCTGCGCGGCACCATGGTCATCGGGCTGGCGGACGGCAGCACGCGCAGCTTCGGGCCCGGTGAACACTTCTACTCGGCGGACCTGCTGCCCGAAGGCGCCACGTTCGATGCCAGGCTGCATGGCCACTGGAGCGCGCAGCAAGGTGCCGACGCGTTGCAGACGCTGTTCGTGCGCGGCTGACATGATCAAGAACGTCCACGGCAACACGGTCGACCACCTGGGCCAGGCCATCCTGGCTGGCCGCTACCCGCCCGGGACTTCGATCCCGCCCGAGCCGTTGCTGTGCACGGAGCTGGGCGTCAGCCGAACGGTGGTTCGCGAAGCGGTCAAGTCGCTGATCGCCAAGGGCCTGGTGACCACCGGGCCCAAGGTCGGCACCCGGGTGCAGGCTTCGGAGCACTGGAACTGGTTCGATCCGGACGTGATCGTCTGGCAGTCGCAGGCGGGCCTGACGCCCGGCTTCCTGCGCGACCTGCAGGAACTGCGGCGGGTGGTGGAGCCCGCGGCCGTGCGCATGGCGGCGGAACGCGCCACCCCGGAAGACATCAGCGAGATCGAGTCTGCCTTCGAAGGCATGCGGCGCGCGGTGGAGGAGGGCGGCGATTACGTGAGGCACGACCTGCGCTTCCACCAGGGCCTGCTGCGCGGCTCGCGCAACCGCATGATCATCCAGATGAGCAAGGCGCTGGGGGCGCTGCTGCGCACCAGCTTCGAGATCTCCACCACCCGCGCGGACGGCCCGCGCAAGTCGCTGCCGCTGCACCGCGCGGTGATCGACGCGGTGATCGCCAAGGATCCGACGGGCGCCGAGCAGGCCATCCTGGTACTGATCGATGGCGCCCGGGACGACATCGAGACGGTGCTCGCCAGCCGGCGACGCCTGCCGCGCCTGAACGAACCGGTGCGCATGCTCCGTTCTGCGTAAACGCCACAGCGAGTGTCGCTGGGGCCCGGATACGCGACATTCCTGGGCGTGTCGGCGAGCTCGTCAGTAGAATCTCCAGCAGCGACGCCGCTCGAGCGCCGCAACGCTGGGAGGACGATCCACGTGGCGCAGCCCGCAACCCCCTTATCGGCCGCGGTGCAGGACAACCCCGCCCGCTGGCTGGGGCGCACTGCCCTGATCGACCTCGAAGACCCGAAGCTTCGCCTGCGCGTCCACTCGCTCACGCAGCTTTGCAAGAACGATCGCGAAAAGGCCGTGGCGCTGTATCGCTTCGTCAAGCGGCTGCCGATCGCCAAGAGGATCAAGACCGGGGTCATGACCGCGCGGGCCGTGCTGGACGCGGGCAGTGGCGATGCCCCCGGCAAGGCCACGCTGCTGGTCGCCATGCTGCGCATCGCGGCCGTGCCGGCGCGCATCCGGGTGGTGACCATGCGGGGCGCCTTCCTGCGCGGCGTGGTCTCGGGCGTGAACCGCATGGACCGGCCGCTGGTGGAGATGTGGATCGCCGGCGCCTGGCAGCAGACCGACACCTACATCCTCGACGCCGAGACCATGGCCGCCGCGCGCCAGCGGCTGAAGGACCAGGGCTGGCAGTGGGGCTACGGCATCCACGTGGACGGCCACATGCTGTGGGACGGGCACGAGAGCGCCTATGCCGGTGGACTGGGGGACGCCCACAACCCGATGGTGGTGCGCGAAGTCGGCGTGTTCCACGACCCGCTGCACCAGCTGCGTTCGCGCACCTTCGGCCGCCGTTGCGCCCAGTGGCTGCAGCTGCTGCGCTGGAACCTGCTGTCGCCCCTGATGGACCGGGCCTGGCGCGAGTTGCGCGAAGGCACCGTGCAGCCGGGCCGCGAGGCACGCCGGCCGTCCTGATCCAGGGCTAGCGCCGCTGCATCGCACCGGACAACAGCACCTCTCGCCCGCGCACGCGCGGGACCTCGCGCAGCAAGGCCCGCGCAACGTCGTCGGAAGCGATGGAGCGGTAGTTGGACGGGATCAGCCCCCGCAGCATCTCGCTCACGCGCAAGGCCAGTTTTTCGCCGCCGCGCAGGGGCTGGCCCAGGGCCTCGCGGTCACCGGCCAGGAACGACGGCCGGGCGATCACCAGCGTGTCGAAGCCGAGTTCCTGCAGCGCCGCCTCCAGCTCACCCTTGATGCGGTTGTAGAAGATCCTCGAGCGCGGGTCCGCGCCCATCGCGCTCACCAGCCCCAGCCGGGTCGCGCCGGCGGCACGGGCGGCTTTCGCAACGGCCAGGTTGGCGTCGAAATCCACCGCCCGGAAAGCAGACTGGCTCCCCGCCACCTTGATGGTGGTCCCGAGAGCCAGGTACACCTCGTCGAGGCGAGGCAGGGTGGGCAGCGCCGTGAAGGCGACGCTGTGGGCCGTCAGCTTTGGATGCGTGAGGCCCAGGTCGCGGCGGGCCAGGGCATGGACCGCCGCAACGGTGTCATCGGCTAAAAGACCGCGGAGGATTGCCCGTCCCACGAGTCCCGTAGCCCCCGCCACCAGTGCGGTTCGACCGGCCACCGCCACCGCCGCCTCCACCGCCGCCACGCCGGCCGTTCTTGGCCATGATGTCGACGCTGGTGCGCAGGGGATCGGGTTGTCCATCGGTGTTGCGTTCGGTCACGTCCCTCACGACGAAGGGGCTGCGGCTATTGTGCGCGCCTTCGCGCGGTTGGCGCTCTTCGTCCGGTCCCTGGGGCGGCCGCTGCTGGCCATTGCCGCCACCGTAGTTGCCGCCGCCACCGTTGTTGCCGCCGGCGTAGTTGCCGCCGCCGTTGCCGTTGCGGGCGCCATCCTGCTGCTGGCGCGGCGGCCGGGCCTGCTGCGCCGGGGCGCCGCCTTGCGGCTGCTGGCGGCGGCCGTTGCCACCACCGTTGTTGCCGTTGCGGCCACCGCCGTTGCCGCCGCCTTCGCCGCGGGCCGACTGGCTCTCACCACGCTGGCCATCGCCGCGACCGCCGCTGCGGCCATTGCCGCCACGGCCGCCGGAAGGCTGGCCCGACTTGTCCTTGTTCTCGCGCACGCGCTGCATCATCTCGCTGCGCGCCGCCTTGGCTGCCGCGTTCAACACTTCGCGCGACGGCGGGCGGCCCTTGCCGCCCCACAGCACCTGGCGACCCATGGCGATCGGCTCGGCCTGCTCGTTGGCGTCCGGGCCGAAGCCCTCCACCACCACGGTCGGGATGTCCTGCTTGGTGAAGCGCTCGATCTCCTGCATGAAGCCTTCTTCGTCCAGGCACACCAGGCTGACGGCAGCGCCGTCGTTGCCGGCGCGGCCGGTGCGGCCGATGCGGTGGACGTAGTCTTCCGGCACGTTCGGGATCTCGAAGTTCACCACGTGCGGCAGTTCGTCGATGTCGATGCCGCGGGCGGCGATGTCCGTCGCCACCAGGGCCCGGATGTCACCGCTCTTGAAGCCGGCCAGCGCCTGGGTGCGCGCCGTCTGGCTCTTGTTGCCGTGCAGCGCCATCGAGTGGATGCCGTGCTTGGTCAGGTATTCCGCGACGCTGTTGGCGCCGAACTTGGTGCGCGTGAACACCAGCACCTGCGACCAGTCGTGCTCCTTGATCACGTGCGCCAGCAGTTCCTTCTTCTTGCCGCGGCCGACCGGGTGCACCACCTGCGTGATGCGCTGCACGGTGGTGTTGCGCGGGGTCACCTGGATGCTCTGCGGATTCTTCAGCAGCGTATGGGCCAGGTCACGGATCTCGTCGCTGAAGGTGGCGGAGAACAGCAGGCTCTGCTTGTCCTTGGGCACCAGCGCGAGGATCTTCTTGACGTCGGGCAGGAAGCCCATGTCCAGCATGCGGTCGGCCTCGTCCAGCACCAGGATCTCGACGGTGGACAGGTCCAGGTGGCCCTGCTGCTGCAGGTCCAGCAGGCGCCCGGGGGTGGCCACCAGGATGTCGACGCCCTTCTTGATGCGGTCGATCTGCGGGTTCATGCCGACGCCGCCGAAGATGACGGTGGAGGTCAGCTGCAAGTACTTGCCGTAGGTACGGATGGACTCTTCCACCTGCGCCGCGAGTTCGCGCGTCGGGGTGAGCACCAGGGCGGCGATGCCGTCCTTGCCGAACTTGTTGGTCTTGCCCTGGCCCTTGGTGAGCTTGTGCAGCATCGGCAGGGTGAAGGCGGCGGTCTTTCCGGTGCCCGTCTGGGCGCCGCCGAGAAGGTCGCGGCCCTCGAGGATGGCGGGGATCGCCTGGGCCTGGATGGGGGTGGGGGTGTCGTAGCCTTGCTCGTGAACGGCTTTGAGGAGTTCCGGAGCGAGATTCAGTTCGTCAAAATTCATGTAAGTAATGAAGCGCCTTCCCGGGCGCGGGGGCATCGGCCGTTCCGGGCCACGCGGGCCGGATCCAGTGAGAGGCAGATGTAGGTCTAAGGGTGGGAGCCGGCAGGCGCCTGCGAAGGGCCTGCTTCGTCCCCAGCGGAACGCTGGGCTCACGAGCAACTGGAGGCCCGTGAAGCTGCATTGTCGCATGCTTTGTCACGGCTTGCCTCAGCCCCGTTGCGCCCACGCTGCGCCCGGCGTGCCGCACAGGGTCACATGGAGTGACAAAAAGTGGCTTACGCCTGAGCCTCACCCATAATGGTTTGCAATGGCCAAGATGATGAAGCTCCGGCTCGGCGTCGCGGACGATCCGAGCGCCCTGCAGCCGTCGCTGAGCGACTGCCTGGCGACCATGCTGCAGCAGTCCGACAGCCTGATGGACGAAATCATCAAGGGGCTGATGGCGGGCACGGCCAGCAGCGGGCCGCGGCGCATCGCCGCCTTCCAGGGCGGCAGCGTCAAGGAAGCGGTACTGGCCCTCCACGCCGATCCCAAGCCGCTGAAGGCCACTTTCATCGAGGAACTGACCCGCCTGGTCTACGAGGGCGGCGGCAAGGACCAGCCGCAGCCGGAGGCGCTGCGCTTCCAGGACCTGCAGCTGTTCGAGGACGAACAGCTCGATCAGAGCATCGAGGTCGCGCGCGCCCAGCAGGAGGTCGCCCATGCGGTGGACGACGCGCTGCCGGCGCTGGACGCCCTGATCAGCACGATGCTCGGATGGCGCACCATCCAGCCCGGACTCAATCCGCTGCGCCCGGACGTCTTCGTCCGCGCCCTGCAGGCCACCCTGGCGCAACACGTTCCCGAAGCGGGCGTGCGCGAAGCCTTGATCACGCCTTCGGCGGGTCTCATGGGCGTGAACCTGCGCAAGCTCTATCGCGAACTGTCGGAATGGCTGCGCTCCACCGGCGTGGAGCCGGCGGTGCCGGTCGGCGGCCGCATCCAGAAGAACACCGGCGCCAGCGGCAAGCCGGTGACCGACACCGTGGCCAAGACGCTGCTGACGCTGGACCGCCTGCGCAAGCTGCTGGCCGGCGACTTCGACCAGCCGCGCCGGGCCGACTTCCTGCACACCGTGCCCGCTTCGATGTCGCTGCTGAACGACATGCAGAAGACCGACGAACTGGTCAAGCGGCTGGAACAGCGCGCCAAGCCGGCGCCGGAGCCGGCCAAGCCGGTCGACATGCTGTCCGACATTGCCATCGACGCCGGGCCGGCGCCGCACAAGATCGGCCAGCAGCTCGGTGAAGAAGTGGTTCGGCTGATGTTCGACCACCTGTCCGAAGACCGGCGGCTGCTGCCGTCGCTCAAGCGCCAGCTGCGTGCCATGGAGCCGGCGGTGCAGCGCCTCACCCAGGAAGATTCGCGGTTCTTCAGCGACCGCAACCATCCGGCGCGGCAGGTGCTGGACCGCATCACGCAGCGCAGCCTGGCCTTCAGCTCGGAGGACGACCCCGGCTGCCGGCGCTTCATGGAATCGGTCGATTCGGCGGTGCGCTGGCTGGAAAGCAAGGTCATCGACGCCGACACCTTCGGCGAGCTGATGGATGACCTGCAGGAGCTGTGGTCCACCCACGACCAGGGCGCCAAGCAGAAGCGCGAAGAAGCGGCACGGGCGCTGCTGCATGCCGAACAACGCAACCTGCTGGCGCAGAAGCTGGCAGCAGAATTCACCGGCGGGCTCGAGGAGATGGAGGTCGCGGACTTCGTGCGCGAGTTCCTGCGCAACGCCTGGGCCCAGGTGGTGGCGGAGGCGCAGCTCAGTTGCGACGACGGCTCCTCGGATCCCTATGGGTACCGGGCGCTGGTCGACGACCTGATCTGGAGCGTGCAAAGCAGCATCGGGCAGCGCGGGCGCGCCCGGCGCCTCGTGCAGATGATCCCCGGCATGCTGGAGCGCCTGCGCCAGGGCCTGAACGGCATCGGCTACCCGCCGGAGCTCACCCAGCGCTTCTTCGACCACCTGATCACCCTGCACCGCGCAGCCGTGCACGAAGGCCGCGCCGCCCGCTCGCGCTCGCCGGGCATCGAGGTGGCGGAATCGCCCTCCCAGTTCAGCGACAGCGCCAGCCAGGAAATCGAGATGTGGCTGGACCAGAACGAGGCGCAGGAGTCCGGCTTCATGTTCGACGAACCCGACCTGGCGCCTGACCACGTGGCGTCGCCCGAAGCGGCACAACAGGAGCATGTGCGCGCCGAGATCGAAGCTGCGCGGCCGACGCCGGCGGTCGAGGTCGCGCCGGAAGACCTGCGCATCGGCGCCTGGGTGGAGATCCTGGTCAAGGGCGACTGGGTGCGGGCGCAGCTCACCTGGGCCAGCCCGCACGCCACGCTGTTCATGTTCACGTCCATCGGCGGCACCGCGCATTCGATGTCGCGCCGGACCATGGACAAGCTGCGCTCCAACGGCCAGCTGAGCGTCGTGGCCGACCGGCCGGTGGTGGACGAGGCGCTCGACCACGTGGCCCAGGCAGCGCTGAAGAACAGCGTCGAGAAGAAGTAGGAGCCAGCTCGGAGCTCGCAGGGTGCGCAAGCAGGGCTTGCACACCCTACCGGGGACGGGACTCTCGATCGCAGGGATAATCACGGTTTCCCCCGCAGAAACCCCATGGCCCAGTACGTCTACACCATGAACCGCGTCGGCAAGATCGTGCCGCCGAAGCGGCAGATCCTGAAAGACATCTCCCTGTCCTTCTTCCCGGGCGCCAAGATCGGTGTGCTCGGCGTCAACGGCTCCGGCAAGTCGACCCTGCTGAAGATCATGGCCGGCATCGACAAGGAATACGAGGGCGAGGCCACGGCCATGCCGGGCCTGCGCATCGGCTACCTGCCCCAGGAACCCAAGCTGCGGCCGGAACAGACGGTCCGCGAGGCGGTGGAGGGCGGCATGGAAGAAGTGCTGACCGCCAAGGCGCGGCTGGAAGAGGTGTATGCCGCCTATGCGGAGCCGGACGCCGACTTCGATGCGCTGGCGGCGGAACAAGGCCAGCTCGAAGCGGTGATCGCCGCCCAGGGCGACGCCGGCGAACACCAGCTGGAGATCGCGGCCGACGCGCTGCGCCTGCCGCCCTGGGACGCCGTGATCGAGAAACTGTCCGGCGGCGAGACGCGCCGGGTCGCCTTGTGCCAGCTGCTGCTGTCCAAGCCGGACATGCTGCTGCTCGACGAGCCCACCAACCACCTGGACGCCGAGTCCGTCGAATGGCTGGAGCAGTTCCTGGCCCGCTTCCCGGGCACGGTGGTGGCCATCACCCACGATCGCTACTTCCTGGACAACGCGGCCGAGTGGATCCTGGAGCTGGACCGCGGCATCGGCCTGCCGTACAAGGGCAACTACTCCAACTGGCTGGAGCAGAAGGAAACGCGGCTGGCGCAGGAGCAGCGCACCGAGGACTCCCGCTCCAAGGCCATGAAGAAGGAGCTGGAGTGGGCTCGCTCCAATCCGAAGGCGCGCCAGGCCAAGAGCAAGGCCCGCCTGCAGCGCTTCGAGGAACTGTCCGACTACGAATACCAGAAGCGCAACGAGACCAACGAGATCTTCATCCCGGTCGGCGAGCGCCTGGGCCATGAAGTGATCGAGTTCGAGGGCGTGAGCAAGTCCTTCGGCGACCGCCTGCTGATCGACAACCTGAGCTTCAAGGTGCCCGCGGGCGCCATCGTCGGCATCATCGGCCCCAACGGCGCGGGCAAGTCCACGCTGTTCAAGATGATCGCCGGCAAGGAAAAGCCGGACTCGGGCAACGTGAAGATCGGCAAGACTGCGCAGATGGCCTTCGTCGACCAGCACCGCGACGAGCTCGCCAACAACAAGACCGTGTGGGAGGACGTCTCGGGCGGCCTCGACCTGATCAACATCGGCAAGTTCCAGATGGCCAGCCGCGCCTACTGCGGCCGCTTCAACTTCAACGGCGGCGACCAGCAGAAGAAGGTCGGCATGCTGTCCGGCGGCGAGCGCGGCCGGCTGCACCTGGCCAAGACCCTGCTGCAAGGCGGCAACGTGTTGCTGCTGGACGAGCCCTCCAACGACCTCGACGTCGAAACCCTGCGGGCGCTGGAAGACGCGTTGCTGGAATTCGCGGGCAGCGTCATGGTGATCAGCCACGACCGCTGGTTCCTCGACCGGATCGCCACGCACATCCTGGCCGCCGAAGGCGACAGCCAGTGGGTGTTCTTCGACGGCAACTACCAGGAATACGAGGCCGACAAGCGCAAGCGCCTCGGAGAAGAAGGTGCAAGACCGCACCGGGTGCGCTATAAAGCGCTGAAGTAACACGAAGCGTCCCCGCGCAGGCGGGGACCCACCGGTACACGAAGCGTCCCCGCGCAGGCAGGGACCCATCGAAGCAGCAGCCCGCGCAGGGGCGGGGATCCAGTTCGAGTCAGCGAGGGGGCGGCCCGCATGGGCGTCGTGCAACACCACCCGCAGTACCAGAAGCTGTACCGGGCTTGTATCAAGGACGCGGCGCTGGCCGGCGCGTCCCTGATGCAGGTGACCTTGGCACGCGCGCTCGCTGAACTGCCGCGGCAGGCGGCCCTGATCGAGGACGTCGTCGAGCGCAATCTGTTGCTCGAATCCGTCACAGTGCTGCGGGACCAGCAGCAGGCGCTGACTTCCGCCTTTCCGCAGGCGCTGCTGGCGGAATTCGCCCATGCGATCGCCGGCGACAGGTCGTCGACCCTCAGCTTCGAATCCCTGCACCTGCTGGGCGACGAGCAGGTGCACGAAAACGCGGACATGGTCCGCGCCGGCCGCGACCTCACCACCGCCGTCCAGGCCGAACTGGCGGCGCTCGAGTCGGTGCTGCTCACGACCCGCCTGGCCGCCGCCGGCGGCTCGCAGCGGCATCCGCTGCGCCCCGAGGTGTACGTGCGCAGCGTCTACCGGCTCGCGCGCCAGAGTCCCGTCTCCCCTTCGGTGCGCCGCCGGTGGGTACGCTGGCTGCCGCCGCTGATGGCGGCCGAACTCGCGCAGACCTACGCCGCCATCACCCAACGCCTGCAGCCGCAGGAAACGGTGGACCTGCCGCTGGACCTGGCGCCTGAGGAGGCGGGGGGCCAGGCCACCCAGCTCACCATCCGCGAGCTGCGCAAGCTGCTCGCCGGGACCGGCGCCGAGAGCGGCCAGGCGGTGGCAGTCTTCACCGACACCGATTTCTCCCACACCGTGCCGGCCGCGCTCGAGATGGTGCAGGACCTGCGCAAGGTCGACCAGCTGATGCTGCAGCTGCGCCAGCGGCAGGCGGCGATGCCGGGGCGCGAGCAAGACACGCTGGCCACCTTCCGCGAAGCCTTGCGCCAGGAGGTGCGGCACCCGGCGCAGGCCCTGGGCCTGGAAGTGGTGCACCTGATGATCGAGCAGCTGACCGGCGATCCGCGCCTGCTGCCCGCAGTGCGGGACATCGTGCGGGAGCTGGAGCCGCCGCTGCTGCGGCTGGCGCTGGTCGATCCGCGCTTCTTCAGTGACCGCACGCATCCGGCGCGCCAGCTGCTCGAGCAGATCACCCAGCGCAGCCTGGCCTGGACCCATTCCGAGGAGCCGGGCTTCGCCGCTTTCGCCGAAGGCCTGCAACAGGCCACCGAGGCCCTGCTGGATGCGCGTGCGGCGTCCCCGGACACCTTCGAGATCGCGCTCAACGCGCTGCAGGAAGCCTGGGCCGAGGCGCAGCCGCGCAGCCGCCGCATCCGCGAGCGCGCGGTGCGCGCCCTGATGCGCGCCGAACAACGCAACCTGCTGGCCGAACGCCTGGGCCGCCAGGTCCTGGATCGCGCCGACGCCGCCGGCGCGCCACCGGAATCACTGGCCTTCCTCACCGGGCCCTGGTCGCAGGTGATGGCACAGGCGCGCCTGACCGACAGCAGCGGCGACGAGGACCCGGCGGGCTACGGCTGGGTCGTGCCCACCGTGCTTTGGAGCGTGCAGCCGGCGCTGGCCGGCCGCGTCGGCAACCAGCAGGCCATGCTCGCCGAGCGTATCCAGGCGGGGCTGGTGAGCATCGACCACCTGCCGGCGGATACCCAGCGCTGGCTGGACCTGCTGTCGGCGCTGCACGAACTGGCGCTGTCCGCGACGCCGCAGGCACGACCGGTGCACAAGGCGCCGGAGAAGGTCGATACCTGGCTGGCGCCACTGGAGATGCACGAGTCCGGCTACGTGCCGGAGCAGCCGATCCCGCTCGGTTCCACCGCGTGGGAGGCCGATACGCTGCCGCCGCAGGAGCTGGCGATCGGCGCATATGTCGACCTGGTGGGGCATGGCTGGGAGCGTTGGCAACTCACCTGGGCCAGCCCGCACGGGCTGCTGTTCATGTTCACCAAGGCCGGCGGTGCCACGCGGTCGATGACCCGGCGCAAGTTGAACCAGGTGCTGGCCGAAGGCTCGCTGCGGATGGTGTCGGCGCATCCCGTCGTCGACGGCGCGCTCGACGCGGTGGCCCGCGCAGCGTGGAAGAACAGCCTCTAGGAGGCGTCAGGCCTGCCAGACGCCGTAGCCCTTCTCGCGCAGGCTGATCCCGAGTTCCACTTCCATCTCCACCGCGGCCTGGTAAGGCATCGGGTTGTAGACGGCATAGAGCTCGGGCAGCAGGCGCACGCCGTGGTCGCGGACGTAGGTGTTGGCCTGGATGCCGGCCTTGTGCTTGTCGAAGCGCAGGTCCGGGTCCAGCCCCGTCATGCCGACGTACACGAACGGCTTGCCGAGTTCGTAGTCCGGGTTGCAGCGACGGAAGCGCGCGTTGTTCCACACGCGGTCATCGAGCAGCACGACATACACGTGGTAGTGCTGCTTGCTTTTGCGCGCCATGTCAGTCCGTGATCAGCCAGCGCCAGTGCGGCCATGTGTGGGCACGCAGGCGTTTCTCAGGTGGTGGGCAGGGCAGCCAGCGCCGCGCGTTCCGTTTGCGCCAGGTGCGACTGCAGCAGGCGGGTCGCCGCCTTGGCGTCGCGCCTGCGCACCGCGCGGATCAATGCATGGTGTTCCTCGTGCCAGCCCTGCGCCCGGGTGCTGGGCTTCAGGCGCGAGAAGTAGAAGCGATCGACCAGGTAGCGCAAGCGCCGGACCACGTTCATCGATTCACTGCGCTGGGCGGGCGCGTACAGCGCCTCGTGGAACTCGCGGTCGCCGGCCAGCCAGTCGGCCACCGAGTGCGCCTTGTCCAGGGCCGCCTGCACGGTATCGACGCGATTCAGGGTGACGGCAGTGTGCAAGGGGATGGCGTCGGTGAGCACGTCGGATTCGATGAGGCAGCGCAGGCGGAACAGCTCGCGCAGGTCGGTGGCGCTGATCGTGCGCACGTACACGCCCTTGTTGGGCCTGACCTCGACCAGGCCCTCCGCCTGCAGCTGGAACATGGCCTCGCGCACCGGGACGCGGCTGACCCCCATCTCCGTCGCGATCTCCTCCTGCCGCAGCGGCGTCCCCGAAGCCCAGCGGCCGCGATCGAGGCTCTGCCGCAGCAGTTGGAGGACGGCGGCGGAGGTGGTCTGGGCGATCGATGAGGCGGGCATCCGCTGAGTTATACATGTATACAATTCTTGTTTCAAGCCGCTGGACGCGTATAAACAACAGGGCCGGCGGCCGAGCCATTGGCTGGTTTGAGCGTGAATATTCACCACGTGCGGCGCACCTGTCGGACACGGTCGTACGACCGTCTGTCAATCGGTCCGACGCGCTGGCTCATCCAACGAACCCGCGCCAGCCCGCGCCAGTCCTCGCTTTCCCGCGCATGGGCTTGATCCTCCCGCCAGGAACGTAGGACAACGCGCTGTAACGGCCTGAACTTCCGCCGACACAGGCCCTCAGTAGGTCTTGTTCGCAACTACGAAGCAGGACCATTGAATGAATGAACGCATTGCCTCGCGAGTGACCTCGGTTCACAACGTCGTGATGCTGGCAGCCGTGTTGGGCGCGGGGCTCAGCGGCTCCATGGGCGGTTCGCCCGGGCCGACTTCGGACACGCTCGCGCAGCGTGTCCAGGCCGGCAAGGTCGGCGAAGTCGGCGTCGCCATCGCACCGGCCAACGGTGGCCAGATCGCGGCGGCGGCCCATGCGTTCAACTACAAGGTCGATGCCTACTACGAGCAGCTGCGCAACAAGCTGCGCTGGGTGCCGGTGCGCTACGCCGGCAATGTGCTGCAGACGCCCGACGTGCAGTCGCGCCTGCTGCTGGCGCAGTCCGCCGCGCAACGCGCCGGCCTCGACAAGGTCGGCCTGAGCTATCGCGATGTGTACGGCATCATCAATGCCGAAACCTCCTGGATCCCGCGCATGGGTGCCAGCAAGGATGGCACGCCCAACCTGGGCATCGCGCAGTTCGAGCCCGCCACCGCCAAGGCCGTCGGCCTGACGGATCCGGGTGATCCGGTCCAGGCCGTGCACGCCGCCGCCGTGCACCTGAAAGACGCGGCGGTGTGGAGCGCCAGGCGCATTTCCAACCTCAAGCTGACCCCCGAAGAACGCGCGCTGAAGTTGCGCGAGGGCGTCTCCATCTTCTACAACCTGTCAAGCAAGGGACGCAACAAGTGGGACGGCCTGAACACCGCCAAGCTGCCGGTGGAAACCCGGCGCCACATCGCCAATGCCCGCCTCGGCGCGCGCGAGGCCGGTGAACTCGAAGTGCAACTGGCCGAGCTGAAGGCCCGCATGGGCAACCCCGGCATGATGACGGCGGCGTACGAGCCGGGCCACTAAGCCCTCATTCGACCCTGCGCGTCACGCCGGCCGGCTGCCAAGCCCGCCGGCGTTTTCGTTCGCGCCGGCGGCCATCGGTCCCTTGCCGCCCTTGGCGCGGCGCCGTACCACCTCGATGTTGTTGCGCAATGCATAGAGCTCGTCGGCATACGACAGCGGCACGGTGATGCGGCCCACGCGATCTTCGAGGGCATCCAGTTCGCGCAGCAGTTCCGGCGCGCGCGCCGGCTCCTCCAGCAGCCGGTTCTCGATCTCGCGCAACTGCCCATACCAGCGGAACACGCGCGAACGGATGCGGAACTGGTACATGGGGGGCACGATGCGTGTCAGCGGCAACAGCACGGCCAGGATGATGCCCAGCGCGAGCCACATGCGTTCGACCAGGTTGGCCAGCCAGAAAGGCAGCCACCGCTGCAGGAACGGCTGGCCGCCGCGGATGGCGCGCTGCGCTTCCGGCGAGACCGGGAATTCGCTTTGCGCGATGGTGGGAAAGCTGCCGGCGCGATTGAACCAGCCGGCCGGACCGTGCAGGTCCTTCGCCGCCTGCGTGAAGAGCTGCAGCAGGGCAGGGTGCGTGGCTTCGCGCGTGAGCAAGGCGGTGGTGGTGGCCACCAGGCGCACGTCCTGCGGCGGCAGGTCCTTGGCCAGGTCCGCGACGCCGCGCGGCAGCACCACCGGCGTGAGGAAGGGAAAGCGGCGCGAATAGGCTTCGCTCTGGCTGAAGTCCAGCAGCTTCACGCCGGGCGTCTGCAGCAGCATCTGCACCATCAGCGACTCGGGGGCGGAGGCGAACACGATCGCGTCGAGTTCGCCGTTGAGGAAGGCGACGGTCGCTGCCGTCTGGTCCAGGCGCGTCACTTTCAGCTGCGCGGGATCCATGTTGTTGGCCTCGAACAGCCGCCGCATCAGGAACGGTGAGCCGCTGCCGCGCGAGCCGATGTTGACGCGCAGGTCCTGCAGCTGGGTGAGCGCGGTGAAGGCGCCACCGGGTGCATCCTTGGCCGCCTCCGCCCGATAGAACAGCCACAGCGGCTCAACGAACAGGCTGCCCAGGGAGACGATCCCGCTCACTTCGCTGGCGTTGCGCTCGTTGCTGCCGCCCTGCACGAAACCGAGGTCCACCTCGCCGGCGCGCAGCATCCGCAGGTTGGCGGGTGAGCCGCCGGTCGGCACCAGCACCACGTCGATCCCGTACGCCTTCAGGGCCTTCTGGTAACGCTTGCCAAACTCGTCGTAGGCGCTTTGCGCCGGCCCGGTGGCGAGGGTGACGCGCTTGGGCGGATTCGGGGCCAGCCACAGGTAGGCGAGCACCAGCAAGGCGATCGCCAGCAAGGCGACGGGGCCGGCCGAGATCAGCAGGTCACGCAGTGACAGCAGCGTGTAGCGCAGCCCCTTGACCGGCTTCATGCGAGATCGGCCGCGGCCGGCAGGTGCAGGGCACCCACGCTCACCGAGTGGGCGGCGCGGATCGCGCGGACCACCGCCAGCGCGCACACCTCCGCCGCCATCGTGCCCAGGGTCATCATGCCGAGCGTCTTGCCCGACTCCCCGGTGCCGAGCGCGAACAGCACGTCGCCGTCGGACAGCGTGTGCACCGGGTTGATGGCGCGGGCCAGCCCGTCATGGCCCATGGTGGCGAGCCGCCCGGCCTGCACTTTCGTGAGCACTGCGTCGGTCGCGATGACGCCTATCGTGGTGTTGGCACCGGCCAGCATCGGCTGGGGAGTCTTGCCCGCGAGCAAGGCACGGCGCGTGTCCAGCAGGCGCTCGCCGTCCTCGGTGCGCGCACCGGCGATCACCGCGCCCGAGTCCGGATCGATCACATCCCCCAGCGCATTGCAAGCCACGATGGCGCCCACGGTCACACCGCCGATGGTGAGCGACGCCGAACCGATGCCGCCCTTCATCGCCCGATGGAAGCCGAAGACCTTGCCGACCGCCGCGCCCGCGCCGGCACCGACGTTGCCTTCGGCCGGCGCAGTCCTGGCCGCTGCCTGGCAAGCGGCATAACCGGCCGCTGCATCGGGCCGGATGCGCGCGTCGCCCAGCGGCAGGTCGAACAACACGGCGGCCGGCACGATGGGCACCCGCGCCGGGCCCACGGTCATGCCCACCCCTTGCTCGTCCAGCCACCGCATCACGCCCCCGGCGGCGTCCAGGCCCCAGGCGCTGCCGCCGGAGAGCAGCACCCCGTGCACGCGTTCGACCACGTTGGACGGGTGCAGCAGATCGGTCTCACGCGTGCCGGGCGCAGCCCCGCGGACGTCGACGCCGGCAATGGCGCTGCCCCGCGCCAGGATCACGGTGCAGCCGGTCGGCCGCCGCGGGTCGGTGAAGTGGCCGACCTCGATGCCGCCAACGTCGGTGATGGAAGAGCTCATCGCGCAATTATGTGCGCGGCCACTTCGGGGGCACCGCGCTTCGGCAGGACAAATCCTACAGCCGGGCCGAGGGTTCTCCGACAGGTGCCAATCGCTGGGCTTCCTACAGTTGACGCTTCCCCCGGCATCCGCCAACATCCTTCCCCCAAACGATCACGAGAGAGGACCACCATGAACGCCGAGACGTCCACCCAGAACCCCTTCCCCACCAGCGCGGAGTCCAGCGGCGGCGGCAGCGGCAGCGGCAGTGCCCTGAACGGCGACGCCAACCGGGTGCGTCGCATGGCCCAGAGCCTGCACGAGGCGGTCGATTCGCTCGAGCAGAAGATCGGTGGCAGCAGCGAGAAGTTGCTCGGCATGCAGCAGGAATACGGCGACATGGCGCGCGAGCAAGTGCGTGCCAACCCGGTCGCCGCCCTGGGCATCGCCTTCGCCGTCGGCTACGTCTTCGCCAAGATCTTCAGCCGCTAAGCAGCTTTCCCCAGCTCCTGCCGCCTGGCACCGCGCCCAGGCCGGCAGGGCCCGCCGGCACCGCCAGCGCGGTGCTAGCGGCGCGGTGATGGCGGTGGCAGCGGCATGCCACGCGCGCCCAGCACCTCGCGCAGCCGATCCGGGTAGTCCGTGATCAGGCCATCCACGCCCCAGCCCACCAGGCGGTCCATGTCGGCGCTTTCATTGACCGTCCACGGGATCACCTTGAGCCCCAGCGCTTGCGCTTCCCGTACCAGAGCCTGCGACAACGCGCCGGCATTGGGCGACCAGGTCCCGCCGCCGGCCGCCTTCACCATCCGCGGCACGCTGCCGTGATCGGCCAGCCGCAGCCCCGCGGTCCAGGCCGGATCCTGGGCGGTGTGGGTCGTCATCGTCTGCTGCGTCAGGTACACGGTGGGCATGCCGGGCTCGCGCTGCTGCACCCGCTGCAGGCTGCGCCAGTCGAAGCTCTGGATGCTCACGCGATCGCGCATGCCGGCCTCGCGGATCACCTGCAGCAGGGCGTCCGTCAAGACTTCGACCGCCACCGTGTCGCCGGGCGCGGGAGGGAAAAGCTTGGTCTCGATGTTGAAGCGCACCGACCCAGCGCCGCGCCGCTGCACGTGCTCGAACAACTGCGCCAGCGTCGGCATGCGGGTGCCGTCCCGCGCCTGTTGCCGCGGAAAGCTCTTCGCATAAGGCGAGTCGGGGTTGATGCGTCCGAGCTGGTAGGACTGCACCTGCTGCCAGCTCAAGTCCTTCAGCAGCGGGCCGCGGGCGCCGGGCAGCCAGGCCCCCGTTGCGTCGCGGGTGATCGCCGGGTTCAGGTAGGGATCGTGCGCGACCACCACCACGCCATCGGCGGTCATCCCGACGTCCAGTTCCAGCGTCGTCACCCCGAGGTCCAGCGCGCGGTCGAACGCAGGCAGGGTGTTCTCCGGCTCCAGTCCGCGGGCCCCGCGGTGGCCCTGCAGGTCGAACGCGAAGGACGAAGTCGCGCAGATGCTGGCGAGCAGGCTGGCGGCAAGGATGGCGAAGGCGCGTGGCATGCGCCGCATTCTGCCCCGCGCGGGCACAATCGCGCCATGCCGCGCCGTCCCGTCAACCTGCACAAGGCCTATCACGCCCATGTCTACTTCGACCAGGCGACGGTGCAGCAGGCGCGCGCCTTGTGCGAGGAAGCCGGGCGCCTGTTCAAGGTGGCGGTCGGCCGGGTGCATGAGAAGAACGTCGGACCGCATCCGTGCTGGAGCTGCCAGCTGGCTTTTTCGGCCGCGGAGTTCGACCGCATCGTGCCGTGGCTGGAGGCGAACCGCAACGGGCTGGATATCCTGGTGCACGGCCTGGGCAGTGACGTCATCCAGGAGCACACCGAATACGCCTACTGGCTGGGCAACGAATGGCCGCTGGACCTGGACGCGCTTCGCTAGCTTGCACCTGTAGGGTGTGCAAGCTTCGCTTGCGCACCGTGACGGCCGCGATGGTGCGCAAGCAAGCTTGCACACCCTACGAAATGCGGGTCCTGCCGGGGTGTCAGTCCATCCGGGCCCAGCGCGGCATCTCCGCCGCCCGCGACCGAGCGAAACCATCGGCGCCCTGCGCGATCATGCGGTTGCGGATCTCCGGGCTTGCACCTGTAGGGTGTGCAAGCTTCGCTTGCGCACCGTGAGGGCCGCGATGGTGCGCAAGCAAGCTTGCACACCCTACGAAATGCGGGCCTGCCGGGGTGTCAGTCCATCCGCGCCCAGCGGGCATCTCCGCCGCCCGCGACCGGGCGAAATCATCTGCGGCCTGCGCGGTCATGCGCTTGCGCATCTCCGGCTTGCACCTGTAGGGTGTGCAAGCTTCGCTTGCGCACCGTGACGGCCGTGATGGTGCGCAAGCAAGCTTGCACACCCTACGAAATGGCGGGTCCTGCCGGGGTGTCAGTCCATCCGCGCCCAGCG
>JAQGMY010000093.1 GCA_028292105.1 Ramlibacter sp. | reverse complement strand
GGCAGCTCAAACCAGGACCCCATGCACCCTTCCCGAGACCCCCGACGCAACCAGCTGCTGGCCGCACTTCCCAAGGCGGAATGGGAGCGCTGGTCAGCGTTGCTCGAGCCCGTGGAGATGCCGCTGGGGCGGGTGCTGTACGAATCCGGCCTCTCGCTGACGCACGTCTATTTCCCGATCGATTCCATCGTCTCGCTGCTGTACGTGATGGAAGACGGCTCATCGGCCGAGATCGCGGTGGTCGGCAACGAGGGCCTGGTCGGCGTGTCGTTGTTCATGGGGGGCGAAACCACGCCGAGCCGCGCGGTGGTGCAAAGCGCCGGGCGGGGCTTCCGGCTGGAGGCGCAAGCCATGAAGACGGAGTTCAACCGCGCCGGGCCCGTGCTCCACCTGTTGCTGCGCTATACGCAGGCACTCATCACCCAGATGGCGCAGACGGCGGTGTGCAACCGCCACCACTCGCTGGACCAGCAGCTTTGCCGCTGGCTGCTTCTGAGCCTCGACCGGCTGCAGGGCAGTGAACTGCGCATGACGCAGGAACTGATCGCGAACATGCTGGGGGTGCGCCGCGAAGGCGTGACCGAGGCGGCGCTCAAGCTGCAGGCCGGTGGGCTGATCCGCTATGCGCGCGGCCACATCACGGTGCTGGACCGCCCGGGTCTCGAGGAGAGGACCTGCGAATGCTACGCAGTGGTCAAGAAGGAATACGACCGGCTGCTGCCTGCCGTCATCGCGGCTTGAGCGCACTTTCGCGCGCAGCGGTCAGCGGAAGATGTCGGCGTAGATGGCTCGCTCGGCGCCGTAGCAAGCGCATGCCGCGGCTTCCAGGCCGGCCCGGTCCAGGACGTGCATCTCTCCGCGGCGATAGGCGATCAGGCCCTGCCGCTGCAAGTCGCCGGCCGCCTGCGTGACGCCTTCGCGCCGCACGCCCATCATGTATGACAGGAACTCCTGGGTGACGTGGAAACGGTCCGAGTGCGCCCGGTCCTGGCTCATGAGAAGCCAGCGCGCGAGCCTCGGACCGATCAGGTGGAAACGCAGGCAGACGGCGGCGCTGGCGTGCTGGCAAAGCAGCACGAACAGGTAGCGCGACACCGCGCGGCGCAAGCGCGCACTTCGCTCGAGTTCCGCCCTGAAGGCTGGCGCCGGGATGCGCCATGCCGTGCCGGCGCCCTGCACGATGGCGCGCACCGGCTGGGTGGTCACGCCCAGCGCGAGCGAGGCGCCGAGCATCCCCTCGGTGCCTATCATTCCGACTTCGATGCCGGGGCTGTCCTCGACGACGGCCACCAGCGAAATGAAGCCTTCGACCGGGAAGTACACATGGCGCACCGCGCCGCCGGCTTCGCTGAGCACCTGCGACAAGGCAAGTGGTGCGGTTTCGCCCAGGTCCAGCAGGCTGTTGCGCGCCTTGGGGCCGAGGCCGGCGATCAATTCATTCTGGGAAGGATCCAAGCCGCGAGTGTGCGCCTTCACGATTGGACCGTCGGCGCGCCACCCCGCACACCCGGGAACCGGCCCGACCGCACGATGGTGCATGCTGCTGGTTTTGCACAGCGGGAGACGTGAGGCGGAATGAAATACAAGGACTACTACGCGGCCCTGGGCGTACCCGCCGACGCCTCGCCGGAAGACATCAAGAAGGCCTATCGCAAGCTCGCCCGCAAATACCACCCGGACGTGTCCAGGGCGGCCGACGCCGAAGCGAAATTCAAGGATGCAGCCGAGGCCTACGGCACCCTGAAGGACGAGGACAAGCGAGCCGCCTACGACGAGCTCGGCCGGCGGCCGGCCGGCGCCCAGTTCGCGCCGCCTCCCGAGTGGGGTGCGCAGCGCGGCTTCGATCCGAAGGCTTTCGACGGCATGGACATCGGCGACCTGTTCCAGGCGATGGGCCGCGGGCGCCGGGGCGCGCACGCCGCTGCGCGGCCGACGCCCGGCCGCGACTATGAAACCACCGTGCAGGTCAGCCTGGAAGACGCGAGCCGCGGCACGACGGTGCGTCTGCAGCTCGATGAAGGCGTCGCCCTCGACGTGACGATTCCGCCCGCCGTGCGCGATGGCCAGAAGCTGCGGCTGCGCGGCAAGGGGGGCAAAGGCCGCAACGGCGGCACCGACGGCGACATCTACCTGCACATCGCGTTCAAGCCGCACGCGGTCTTTCGTGCCGACCAGCAAGACCTGCACTTCGACCTGGCGCTCGCTCCATGGGAGGCTGCGCTAGGGGCGGAGGTGGAGGTGCCGACGCTGGACGGGCCCGTGGTCCTGACGGTGCCGCCGGGGACGCGGGCCGGCCGCAAGCTGAGGCTGCGCGGCCGCGGGCTGGCGCGCAGCTCCGAGGGCAAGGGCGACCTCTACGCCCACGTGCGCATCGATGTCCCGGGAACGCCGACCGAGCGCGAGAAGGAGCTGTTCCAGGAACTCGCGCGCGTCTCGACCTTCCACCCGCGCGGCAAGGAGAACTGACGCGGCCACAGCGATCACCGTGGCTGTCATATTCGTGACCTTTGTGTCGCTCGGTGCGGCACCGAACCGACCGGCCCGGCCGTAGCACCGAAAATGTAGGACGATGCCTACATATCCGCCCGTAACCACCGTGGCTGCCGCCTACGAGCTCGAAGCCAGCACCTGGCTGGCGCTGGAAGGGCGTATTCCGGGCCATCCGAAGCACGACCCCGATGCATGGAGTGCCTGGCGGCATGCGCTGCACGCAGCCTTGAAGCTCTCCACCAGTGAAAACTCGCCATGCATGCTTTCCTGAGAGACAACCGTGACGCCTTGATTGCCAGGTGCAAGCTCAAGGTTTCCCATCGGCCGCAGCGCGCCGCTACCGACGTGCAGCTCGCCAACGGGGTGCCCTTGTTCCTCGACCAGCTGACCCGCACCCTGGAGGCCGAAGAGGCCGGTGAACCGGCGCGAAGCCTGAAGATCTCGGGAGCAGCGGGTGGAGACACGACCGGCTTGTCGGAGATCGGCGTGAGCGCCACGGCGCACGGCAAGGACCTTCTCAAGCTCGGCTTCTCGGTCGACCAGGTCGTGTACGACTATGGTGACTTGAGCCAGGCGCTCGCCGAGCTGGCGCACGAACGGCATCAGCCGTTCACGACCGAGGAATTCCGCACCCTCAACAGGTGCGTGGACAACGCGATTGCCTATGCAGTGACGGCGTTCAGCAGCGAGCGCGACGCCGCGGTCCTGCGCCAGCAGCATGCCGATGCCCGCGAGCGCGTGGGATTCCTCGTGCACGAACTGCGCAATGCGCTGGGCACCGCGACGCTGGCGGCGAGCGCCCTCGAATTGGGCAACATGACCCTGAGCGGCGCCACCGGCGCGGTGCTCAAGCGCAGTCTTGCCTCCCTGAACACCCTGATCACCCGCTCGCTCATCGAAGTACGAAGCGAAGCTCCGGCCCAGCAGGCGCCCTTCACGGTGACTGCGTTGGTGCGCGACGCCGAACAGACGGCGCAGCTCGATGCGGCTGCGCGGGGATGCACGATGCGCGTGCCGGAGGTGGATCCCGGCATGATGGTTCGCGCCAACCGTGAGCTCCTGCAGGCCGCGCTGGGCAACCTGATCCAGAACGCGCTGAAATTCACCCATGCGAACTCCCAGGTCACCGTCAGCGCCCGGGCCAGCGGCGACCGCGTCCTGATCGAGGTCGAGGACCATTGCGGTGGCCTGCCGGCAGGCAGCGCACAGCGGATGTTCAGTCCCTTCAACCAGCTGAATGACGACAAGTCCGGGTTGGGTATCGGCCTGTCGATCGCCCGCCAAAGCATAGAAGCAGACTCGGGAACGCTCGGCGTTCGCGACGTTCCCGGCATCGGCTGCGTCTTCACGATCTCGCTGCCGCTCGTGCAGCCGGCGCTGCTCGGCCACTGATCGGGCTGAGCTTCCAGCGGGATCGCGCGTGCTCAACGCGCGCGGGGCCGGTGCTTCTCCAGCAGCGGGGCGCCGTCAAGGCCCGGTCCATGACACCGAGCAACTTCAGCTCGAGCGTCCATAAGTGTCGTCGAGGCGAACAATGTCGTCCTCACCCAGGTAGGCGCCAGACTGCACCTCGATCATCTCGAGCTCCATCTTCCCAGGGTTGTGCAGCCGATGCACCTCGCCGATCGGGATGTAGGTGGACTGGTTCTCACACAGAAGAAAAGTCTCGACGCCCCGGGTGACCTCAGCCGTGCCCTTCACCACGATCCAGTGCTCGGCGCGATGGTGATGCTTCTGGAGGCTGAGGGATGCGCCTGGCTTCACCCCTATGCGCTTGACCTGAAAACGATCGCCGACATCCACGCTGTCGTACCAGCCCCAGGGACGCCATACCTTGCGGTGCGAAACGGCTTGCGCCGTACTGGCCTTTTCGAGATTCGCGACGACTTCCTTGACCTGTTCGGCTGCGTCGCGATGCGCGACGAGCAAGGCGTCTGGCGTGTCGATGATCAACAGATCGTTCGTTCCCAGGGCCACCACGGGGCGATGCGGCGCATGAATGAAGGTGTTGAAGGAGTTGTGCGCGACACCGTGGCCATGGACGCGGTTGCCTTCGCTGTCTGGCGCGATGAGGTCGGCAACGGCGTTCCAGCTTCCCACGTCGCTCCACTGGCCACTGAAAGGCACGACGCAGACGTCGCCGTGCTGCTCCATGACTGCGTAGTCAACGCTCTGGGAGCGACATGCATGGAAGGCACCAGGATCAGGCCGCACGAAAGCCGTCTCGGGCCCCGCCCCCGGAGCGGGTTCGGTCGTTGCCCCTTCGTGTGCCAGCTGGCAGGACTTCAAAATGTCGGGCGCATGCTGATGCATCGCCCGCAGGAAAGCATCCGCCCGCACAAGGAAGATGCCCGCGTTCCAGAGCACGTCGGCCTGCAAGAGCAGTTCCCTGGCGGACCGGGCGTCGGGCTTCTCGATGAACTTCGCGACTTGATGACTGCCGTCGGGGCGCGTTGCCCCGCGCGCGATGTACCCGTAGGCGGTGCTGGGGAAGCTTGGCATCACGCCAAAGGTCACGATCGCGCCGGTGTCCGCTGCCGCCACACCCTTGGCTACCGTGTCCGCAAAAGCGCCGGCATCTCGGATGTGGTGATCCGCAGGGCAGAAGAGCAGCAGGTCGTTCTGGTTCGCACCTAACGCAGCCAGTGCCATCGCAGCCGCAGTGTTGCGCGCGACCGGCTCGAGAATGACGGTGCCACCGACCTTCGCCGCACGCAGCGCGTCGGCGACGAGGAAGCGGTGATCCTCAGCGGCGACGGTGATCAGGCTGGAGGAAAACTGCGCGACGCGTTCCAGCGTCAGCTGCAGCAAGCTCTTGCCACCGACCAGGGGCACGAACTGTTTTGGAAACGATTTGCGGCTCAGCGGCCACAGGCGCGTGCCGGAGCCGCCGCAGAGGATGATCGGGTGGATGGTCCTGTTCATGCTGCGTCCTGATTTCGAGCCCTGGGCCGGCACCTGCCGGATCCATCAAACCTCTCGGTGCTGGGAGCGAGTTCATCACAACATGGCGAATGTAGCTTGTAGCGTTCGCAAAGAACGGCACGGACAAGGGCCTGGCGGGGCCGTTAGCTCCCCCGTACCAACGCCTGCCTCCCTGAGCTCCAAGGGCCTATTGACACCTGCAATCGGCCATCCCGCGACTCGTCGAACACATAATTTCCCGCATGCTTGACGAGATCCTATGACACGACGCAAGGGCATTATCCTGGCCGGCGGTTCCGGCACTCGCTTGCACCCGGCGACTCTCGCCCTGAGCAAGCAGTTGCTTCCGCTCTACGACAAGCCCATGATCTACTACCCCCTCAGCACGTTGATGCTGGCGGGTCTTCGCGACATCCTCGTGATCAGTACGCCCCAGGACACCCCTCGTTTCCAGCAGTTGCTGGCCGACGGAAAGCAGTGGGGCCTGAACATCGAATACGCGGTGCAGCCCAGTCCTGATGGACTTGCGCAGGCATTCATCATCGGAGAGAAGTTCGTGGGCAATGCGCCAAGCGCGTTGGTCCTCGGTGACAACGTCTTCTACGGACATGATCTCCAGCCGCTGCTGGGACGCGCGAATTTGCGGGAAACCGGGGCCACGGTGTTCGCGTATCACGTTCAGGACCCGCAGCGATATGGAGTGGTGGCTTTCGACGCCGACGGCAAGGCGTCGAGCATCGAGGAAAAACCCGTGCAGCCCAAGAGCCAGTACGCCGTGACCGGGCTCTACTTCTATGACAACGACGTGATCGACATCGCAAAAGAGGTGAAACCGAGCGCGCGTGGCGAACTCGAGATTACTGCCGTCAACGACGTGTATCTGCAGCGAGGCGAGCTGTCCGTCCAGATCATGAAGCGTGGCTTCGCCTGGCTCGACACCGGAACGCACGAGAGTCTGATGGAAGCCAGCCAGTTCATCGCCACCCTGGAACATCGGCAAGGGCTGAAGATCTCGTGCCCGGAAGAAGTCGCATGGCGCGCCGGATTGATCGACGACGCCCAGCTCGAGCGCCTCGCCGAGCCCATGCGGAAGAACGCCTATGGCAAGTACCTGCTGCAAGTGCTGTATGACGGCCGGAACGTTGCATGAAGGCGGTCGCGACGCAGCTGCCCGAAGTGCTCGTGTTGGAGCCGCAGGTGTTTGGTGATGCCCGGGGCTTCTTCTTCGAGAGCTTCAATCAGAAGGTTTTCGAAGATGTGGTTGGCGTGCACGAGAAATTCGTGCAGGACAACCACTCCAGGTCCACGCGTGGGGTTCTTCGAGGCCTGCACTACCAGCTTCACCAGACGCAAGGGAAGCTGGTCCGGGCTGCCCGGGGAGCCATCTTCGACGTCGCGGTGGACATCCGCCGCTCCTCACCCCGTTTCGGCCACTGGGCCGGCACTGAATTGACCGAGCACAACCAGCGACAAATGTGGGTGCCGAGGGGATTCGCACATGGATTTCTGGTCGTCAGTGAATCGGCTGACGTGCTGTACAAGACGACGGACTACTACGCGCCGGAGTACGAACGCTGCATCATGTGGAACGATCCTGCCATCGGAGTTCAATGGCCAGCGGAGGGTCTGTTGCCGAAGCTGTCCGAGAAAGACAAGCGCGGGGTCGCCCTGCACGATGCCCAGCTCTTTCCGTAGCGGCCCCGAATCGCCGTCACCTGGCGGCTGGGCTCATCCGACCGCCGGTGCCTGGAAGGGGAACACCTTCGATCAGTGCTCCGCTGAGTGGTGCGCATCAATGGCAGCCTTCGCCTCTTCGATGGCGTTCAGCTGAAGTTCCCTGCTGCCCCATCTCGGCTTGCCAATGTAGTTCGTGACCGACGTCACGCGCTTCACTACCCGTCCCGAGCAGCGAATACTGTAGTTGCCGTGGCGGTCCGCCTCGATCTCGTAGGTTGGACCGTTGCCTGCCTGGCTCACATACGCCACCTTCATGCGGTAATTTTAGACGAGCGTTGCGCCCCGGGAAGCGCGCGATTGCAGCTCAAGATGTAAGGATGGGCACTTGAAGGAGAAGGCAAAGCTGGAGGGGTTCGCAGAGCGGGCATCCAGTCTCGGCGTCCATCAAGTCAGCGGAATGGCACCTGTGTGCCTGCTGGGTCGTGTTACGGGTGCCGCGCCTTCAGCTTCGCCAAACGGGACCGCCCGCGCGGGCGCAAAACCGCCGCCGTAGCCCGGTCCAGGACGTGGATTCGTTGCTCGCCGTTGTTCAGGTCTTGCGCCACCGCGTGCGTCGCGCCCATGAACACATCCGCGAACCTGGCAAGCACGATGCGTGTGAACGCGTCCATGAAGCCCTTCTGCGTGCCTTGAATCGCAACGCGGTCACTGACCATCCAGGTCGGCACCCGCTTCACCGCGCTGGGACCTGCTGATCCCGCTGGTTCACGGAACAGACTCGACAGGAAGCCGTCGACGCTTCCGATCCTTTTTTCCCAGAGCATCTGCTCCAGACGCAGCGCGATCGCTTCCGAGAAGTCCCACGCCCAGTAACCCTGCCCGCGACCGTCGAGGGTGAGTTGCAGGCTCGCCACCAGGAGGTCCGTGTCTCCGGAGTACCTCCAGCGGCTCTGGTCCTCCAGCCGTTCCTTGAACGCCATGAAGTCTTCGGAGGAGTAGAGCAAGTCCCCTGACCGGTCCTGCGTCCATCCCGCCAGGACGATCTCGATCTCCCCACCGGAATCCTTCGCCCACGAGCGGAAGCTTGCGAGGACCTGGTCGCAGACCCTTTGACCATCCCCTTTCCGGTCGCCTCTGACGAAGATCAAGGCAACGGGGAAGGCAAACGTCTGCTGCTTGAGGATGTCGTTCTCGTCGAAGACCCACGGCACGGAGCGATACCTTGCAATGCTTCGCTCCTGCAGCCATTGCTCGGCCGCGGGCAGGGTGGGAGCCGCTCTACACGCCATAGGGATGGGAGGGCGTCTGTTCACCCCTGTGGCGAAGTCTGCAGGCCACTCGATGGGTCAGCAAGGGCTCTTTGGTGCCTGCGGCTCGCAGCAACTTCAGCGGCAGGTGTTCCACTGGCTGCGGCTGCTCTCGGCGACGCGGCGGGCGGCCGCGTACTTGGGTGAATCCAGGTTGGCGGCATATCGTTGGTGAGGCCCCAGTGGGGCCGAGGGTGCATCGCCGGCGCGCTGCACTGCCCCGGACGTTCCGACGGCGCCACTACCCACGAGGCCACATATCCCCAGGACCGCGACCCGACGCAGGTGCAATCGTCTGACACGCATGGTATTTTCTTCAGGACCTTCTCGTCGGGAACTTCATTGCACGCGGGGCCGGTGCTCCATTGCATCCGGCCGGACAGAGGAGTCGATGGCGGTCCCGAGATCGCGCGCCGGCCGCCGGCCGCGTCGCTTGCCCAGGGAGATCCAGAATGCCTCGAAGTGCGTCGTCGACGCGTATGCCAGGGCCCAAAGGGCAGCGAACAGCAATGGACGCTTGTAGTACTTGGTGAGCCCCTCGCCCGCACCGAGCCAGCTGTCGGCGAGCAACGGGTGCCACACGTACAAGGCGTATGAAATCAGCGCGATGTGCCGCAACGGCCGGCTGCGCAGGACGCGCAGCACCGAGCCGGGCCTGGTGCAGAGCGAACAGACGATCAAGGTCGCCGCCGCGTAGGGGCGCAGATACGCCAGCACACCGGCCGCGGGATGCGCACTGGCGAGATAGAACACGCCGGCCGGCAGCAGCAGCCAGGGAGAGAAGGCGCCAATCCCGCGCCGCAGCAGCCGGGACTCGTACAGCAGTGCCACGCTCGCGCCTGCGAGGATCTCGTCGGCCCGAAACCAGGTCACGATCGACATCGGAACCTCCGAGGCCACACGCAGGGATGTGACTGCGACACAGAGGAGTGGAAGCAGCAGGAGACCACGCTTTCCGAGCAGTGCCACGAGCAGTGCCACCGAGACGTAGAACTGCATCTCGAGACAAAGGCTCCAGAGGTGCGCCGTCGTGCTGACCAGGCCGAACGGCGGCAGGTTCGCGGCGAACAGGAAGTGGCGGGCCAGCGCCTCCGCGCTGGCGCCGCCATGCAGGCCGAGGGCGAGCGCCATGTAGAGCCAGGCAAGCGGTACGACCCGGGCAGCGCGGCGGATCATGAACTCGCAAGGCTCCGGCCGGTTCAGGAGGAAGGTGGTGATCAGGAACCCGGAGAGGATGAAGAAGAGGCCCATCCCGGCGGCCGCTGCGGTGGAGTTCAGCTGCCAGGCCTTGGGCCCGAGCGGGATCAGGTGCCCGAGCAGGACCAGGGCGATACTGATAGCCCGCCAGCCATCCAGCTCCGGGATCCATTTGCTTGCTGCCGTAGCGCCGGAGTGGGTCATTGGATGCGCTTTTGGGCAGGGTAGTCCCACTCTTGGCGTGAACCAATAGCTCGAACGGGCCTGTTCCCGCGCGTGGGAAGTTCCTTGCCGGCACAGGGGGCGGCCATGGGACGTGCGAGCTGTGCGCTTGTGGCCTTGTGCTTCCACCGGGCGATACGCATCCGGGTTCGATCCGGGTTGGTATGCCCGGTCTCTCGTTCTGCTGATCGCAGCCAGGCTGCTGGAGGGCCGGACATTCACGCGAACCCGGTCCGCCCTGCAAGAGGGGCTCACAAAGGGCTCCATGGAGCTAACCAACGCTCTTTCCGCGGAAGGGCTTTGAACCTACAGTGGCTCATCAACGGACAGCAGAGGAGAGGCGGCACATGAAGACCACGTTCGACCAACGTCTCGCCGCGTGGGCGGCGAAGCACAAGGAACTGACCCTGCTTGAGGCGTGCGTGGCCGCCGAGCGCCAGGCGGGCGGCGACGCCGTCAGGCTGGCCATGCAGGCGGCCGCCCTCAAGCGGGAGTCGGACACCATGTTCGACGCCGCCATGAGCTGCCTCCCGACCTCCGCCGCGAGGAAAGCCCTCGCGGTGCCGGGTGGTGCCGGCCTGCGGGACTGAAGGCCTCGCGGCGTTACGCGGAAGTCCAGCCATGCTCGTGTTCACGCCTGTGAGCTGCGGCTCGGCCTACGTGGCGAAGATCTCGACGACGGAGAAGTCGAAGGATCTCCCGCATTACCAGGCCTGGTGCCGGCAGCAGCTGCCCCCCCGCGGCGACTTGTGGAACGAGCGCCTCATACCCATCGAGATCTGCGTCAACGGAGAGCCGATCGTGATCGGGCACACGCTGTCCGTGGTGTTCACCGACGAGGCGCTGGCCAGGCGATTCCGCGCATTCTGGGTTTCGCCTGCGGCACCGTCGCTGCCGGCCGGGTCTTTTCAGGTGGCCAGATCCGTGCCGCAGGCGCAGGCAACGCCCGCACCGGCGATCACGCGGGGCACTCCATGCGGTGGGGCTGGACAGACGCCGCGGCCGCCAGCAACGCCGTCTCGAACTGACGGTGAGCCGCCTCCCAGGAGTGTTGCCGCGCGGTACTGACGGCCGCGGCGGACATCGACGCCCAGACCGGCCCGGGGCACGAGCAGAGTTGCTCGATCGCGTCCGCCATGGCGCGCGGGCTCTCCGGACGAACGAGCATGCCGCCACCGCTGCCCAGCAACTCAGGCGCCGCCCCGGCGGGCGACGCCACCACGGGCGTGCCGCAGGCCATCGCCTCGAGGATGGGGAGCCCGAAGCCCTCCGAGCGGCTGCCGAACAACCACGCATCGCAACGTGTGTACAGCGACGGGATCAATGACTGGGCGGGACGGCAGTGATATTCAGCCCTTGGCCCGGGCAGCGCAAGTCCGCGGTGCGGTGCGTCTTCGTTCCCGAATGCGACGAGTCTCAGTTCCGGAACTCGCTGCCTTGCCATCCGGATTGCAGCGATCGAGATGTCGCAGCCTTTGATCGGCACTTTCGAGTAAAGCATCCCCACGGTGGGGGGGGAGTTGCGCTGGCGCGGCGCGTACCGGAAGTGCCGCAGGTCAACCCCATTCGGCACGAGGTTCACCTGCGTGACGCCGTATTCCACGAGCAGCGTCCGGCGGAGCCACTCGGAGACCGTGATGATGCGTACAGGTTGCCGGTAGGTGGCCCTGACCCGGTCCGCTTGCAGGTGGTCGAAGACTTCGTGACCCTGCACGAAGTAGGCTTTCGCGCCCTTCCGGGGAGACAGTCGCGTCATCCATTCGGCCGTCTCCCACCAGGTGGCCACGACCACGTCCGCGTCGGGAAGATCTTCGTCGCCGGGCGCATGGCCGGCAGGCAGGACGATCCGCTCCACCGGGAGGGCGTCGAAATGGCTGGCCGCGTCGGCTCCGGGGAGAAGCGCGTTCCGGGCCGCCAGCCAGAGAGTTCGCGGGCCGCGGATGCGTGGCAACGGATGCCCGCGCGGATAGGCGAGACGCACCTCGTGGCCCTGCTCGTGCAGCCAGCGGGCGTGCATGGCGACGACGCGGAGGCCTCCGCTCAGGTTGGGCGGGGGACTCAGGATGGTGATGCGCATGAACGATCGTGCTGGAGGTGTCAGGGAGCGCGGTGTACCCAGCGCTGGCGGTACACCTCCCTGGCGATCAACACCAGGACATAGAGATCCCTGACGTACCGGCTGGTCAAGCGGCCGGGGTCCTGTTGCCAGCGGTAGAACCACTCCAGGCCTGACGCCCGCATCCAACGGGGTGCCCTGCGGGCTGACCCGGCACAGAAGTCGAGGGCAGCGCCGACGGCCAGGAACACGCCTTTGTCGAAGCGGCCCAGATGCCGGTGGATCCACAACTCCTGCTTGGGCGCACCAACGCCGACGAAGATCAGGTCCGCACCGCTCTTGCGGATCGCCGCGACGATCCCGTCGTTCTCGGCCGGGTCATGCTCGAAGCCGAAAGGCGGCGAATATGTTCCGGCGATTTGCAGTCCCGGATTCGTGGCGATCAGGCGCCGCGCGGCCATGTCCGCGACTCCCGGCATGCCACCCAGGATGTAGACCCGCAACTGGTGCTCGGCAGCCGCCGCGCAAAGGCGCGGCATCAGGTCGGCGCCGGTCACCCGCTCCTTCAGGCGGTGCCGGAGCAACCTGGAAGCCCAGATCACCGGCATGCCGTCGGGAACCACGAGATCGGCATCGGCGTATACCGCCTGCAGGCCGGCATGCGTCTCGAGCAGGACCAGGTGATCCGCGTTCGGCGTGACCACCATGGCCGGCGCGCTCGCACGCGCCAGTTGCAGGATCCTCTCGACGGTCTGCTCGAAGTCCGTGACGTGGATGCGCGCGTGCCCGAGCGTGAGCCGCGGGCACGGTGGGAGGCTGGTGGCGGCCGGCATGGCAGTCCTGTGGGGAGGGTGTGAAGCTCCCCGCATGGTAGTCAGCCATGCCATGCGCGTGCCGGGATTGACTCCTTCGAGCTAGCGCAGCAACTTCAGCGGCAGGTGTTCCACTCGCTGCGGCTGCTCTCGGCGACGCGGCGGGCGGCCGCGTACTTGGGTGAATTCAGGTTGCCCGCATCGTTGGTGAGGCCCCAGTGGCCGAACTTGTTCCAGGCGCTGGTGAGGTTGAAGTACACGAACAGGTCGTTGCCGCAGCCGTACCACTGCGCCAGCTGGGCGGTCACGATGTTGCCCATGCGCGGGTCAAGATTGGCGGCGCGCTTGGCCAGCGCGCTCGCGTCCGACTGGCCCAGGTCCGGGCCTCCCTCGTAGGCAAAGCTCTTGATGCCGTAGTAGTCGGCGATGGCCTTCTGGGTCGCGCGGGTGAAGTCGCCGCCGTTGTAGGCCGTGCCGCGGACGTAGGAGCCCGCGACGAACGCGCCGACGGTGAAGTAGGGCGCGTAGTCGGTGTCCAGCGACGTTTGCAGCGCGGCATGGATCTGGTCCGGCGTGCTGGTGGTGGCGGTGATCATCTCCTGGGGGAGGTTGACGTACGGCGCGCCTGCCACCGCGTACAGCAGCGACGAGGGTTTTCCGCGGTAAGTGGCGATGTTCTTGAGGACCTGCTCGGCGATGGCCGATGACGCCCATTGCGCTGCATAGACCGGGCGCACGCGAGTGTTGATCGCCTCGGGGCCGAAGACTTCGCCAAAGATCTGGCTGATGCGCACCAGCCGCTTGCCCACTCGGAAGTAGCCCGCCCAGTATGCATTGCAGGGGCCACCGGTTGCCGCGTCGAACGTCGCCTGGGTGCACAGCGTGCCACCGGTGAGCGTCTTGTCACCGGCGATGGCTTCTGCGACCGCGGCATTGCGGTTGTCCGCGGTCTGCGGGAACTGCGTGTTCCAGAGTTCGTTGCTGTATTCCAGGTACACGGTGCGCTGCGGCGACAGGTCGCGCTTGAGCATTTGCGCCAGCGAGCGCACGTACTCGTCGTCGGCCAGCACCGGCACGTTGATCCACAGGTCCTTGCCGAGTTCGTTGGCCATCTGGATGGCGTACTCGTAGGAGCCGCCGTTCCTGCCCGCCTGGGTCGCCGAGGCCGGCGTGGTTCTCTCCTGCCAGGAGCGCAAGCGCGTGCTGTTGGAGGCGAGATAGTCCATCAGGCGCAGCACGCCGAAAGGAGCGACCGCCTGCCTGAACTCGTCGGTGAAGGTCTGCGCTGCCGTGTAGCCAGGCCGCAGCAGCGAGACATCCCGAACGCCGCCGGAGGTTTCGCGAAAGCCCAGCATGATCTGGGTCGCTGCGGCCCCGACGACCACATCGGCCGTCGAGCGGTTCGTGGCCGGGTCGTGCAGGTAGTTGCGCACTTCCACGTCCTGCGAGGAGGTGAGCGTCACCCGGGCCTTGCCGAGGAAGCTCAAGGCGTACACGCCCGGCTTCAGGTAGCGGTACGCGCTGTTCTCGTCGCCGGCGTCGAAGGTGCGCAACACCGCCACCACGCTGGCGTCGCCGGTGGGCCAGCCCTGCGCATCCACAACAGCTTTCTCATCCCACGGCGCATCGGCCGTTCCCCACGGGCGCGAGGTCTTCATCAGGTCGGCAAAGGGCTGCAAGCGCGCCCAGTCGTCCAGCGCCTCCAGGTTGACACCCAGCGGCGGGGCGTCGGGGCGGCGCGCGATGACGGGAGGGAGGACCGGGACGGAAGCCGGCCCTGCGACCGGGGACGTCGGTGCTGCTGCCGCAGGGGTCGATGATGCTGGCGCCGGCGCGGGCGCCAGGTTGCTCGCGCCCTGTTCATCGGTCCCTTCGTTGCTGCCTCCGCCCCCGCAGGATGCCACCGCCATGGCCGCTGCCACGAGCAGGCCCAATCGTTTCATACGCATATTGAAAAACCACCAGAATTTGAGTCACGGAACGTCGGGCGCCGCCGTATGGCGGGCGCGCGACGGCGCTGAAAGGCAGCCTGGACTCAGAGCCGGCGCGGGTCGGTCGTTGGGGTGCCGAGTCTCACGAATGCCACGGCAGTCCCGAGCAGAGACCAGTAGACCCAGGGGATCACCGAGATGCTGCTCACGGAAGCTATCGTGACGAGTGTGCCCACGAGACATGCCATCAGGGCACGCAGGATCGTGGCGGCATCGTCTGGCGCTGTTGCTGCGCCTTCCATTCCCCCGGGTGCCGTGTGACCCGCCTCGCTGTACAAGCTGCCTGAGCGGTATTGTCCCCTGCTCGTCCAGAGTTTTCTCAGAACGGTTGCAAAGAGACACAGGAACAGCGCAAGTCCAACAATTCCGTTCGCAAGTGCCACGCCTACGTACGTGTTCACGATGTCGACGATACCTTGCCCCTGCACCATGCCGCGTGCGGCAAGGTGCTGCACGTAGTCCGTCGATCCGAACCAGGGCCGCTCCTGCAGCACGTCCAGCGCTTTCGACAGCAGGTCTGCGCGGTACAGGACCGTGGACTGATCGACGGCCGTGAGGGCGGGCAGGAGAGGGAGTTGCGAATCCAGCAGCCAGACGAGCGACACACCCGCGGCGATGACAAGTCCGACGCGCATCCTGGCGGGCGTTGCCGTCGCCCAGAATGCGAACCACGCTGCGAGCGCGGCAAGCCAGGGACCGCGCGAGAACGTGGCGAACATCCCGCCGATCAGAAGCAGCAGGCACGTGCTGCGGCCGATGCCCGGGCGCATCTGTGGCTTCAGGGCCAGGAAGCAGACAAGCGCCACCATCAGCACGTAGCCGAGCACGATGGGATGACCGGTGCTGGCGACCGCGCGTAGCGAGCCGCCGCGGAGAAGGTAGTTGCCCATGCCGAAATCGGTCTCCCACCGATCCAGCAGGGAACGGTACAGGAGCCAATTCTTCGTGGTCTCGAGCATGGCGACGGCCGCGAGGACCAGGGCGGGTGCACAGAAGGCGCACAGCGCCTCCTTGATCTGGCGCAGGTCCCGAAAAGCCCTGCTCATCACGTAGTAAGGCAGCAAGACGTCGATCGCCAGGTAAGTCAGGGCGCGCAGTCCACTCGTCAGGCTGGGGCTGCGTGACAGCGCGAGCACGGCCTGGAGCAGGAGGTAGCCCATCACCGCACGATCGGGCCATCGCGTCGCGGCGCTGCGCCTGACCGACGGCAGCCGGAAGGCCGCCGGCAGCAGCAGCAGGATGGCGAGCAGTCGAGGATGGTCGACGGCGACCAGGAAGTTGACGAGCCCCATCCCCGACACCTCTTCCGCGGCCGGCGGAACGGCGAACAGCAGAGCGAAGAAAAGCGCAGGGGGGTTGTCCTCGCGGCGTGCGGTGAAGAGCACCACGACAAGCGCGGGCACGGCATAGAACCAGAAGCCGGGCGCCAGGAAGCCGCACGCAGTGAGCGCGAGGAAGGCGTTGCGCCGCCTGCGGTAGTCGTGCGTCGGCGTGAACGGTTCGAAGCTGCGCTGCGCGGTGTGGAACACCACCAGTGCGATGGCGAACACGACGATGAGCGAGCGGATGTGTTCCTGCATGTGCAGGATGATTCCTCGGCTCGGAGACGTTACCGCACGCGCCGGATGGTTCCTTGGAGCTATTGAGACCGCATCACCCCTGGATGACACTCCCCTGCCCGACCTCACCAGCTGTCGCAAGCACGTACGGCCCTGCGCATGAAATGCAACCAGCACAAATCGACCTGAGCTCCCGCACCTTGCCGGAGCGTGCTGGCACAGGTCGGCTCCGGACAGCCGTGGTACGTGCCGGGATGCTGACCCTGGGCGGCCACGGCCTCGGTCAGCTTGTCCGCCTGTGCGGCAACCTGGTTCTCACGCGGCTGCTCGTGCCCGAAGCGTTCGGCGTGATGCTGATCGCCAACGCGACATGGCTGGTGGTCACCCTGGCGAGCGACCTCGGCTTCCGGCAGGTGATCGTGCGCAGTCCGCGGGCGGCAGAGCGTGAGTTCCTCGATACGGTGTGGACGCTCAAGTTGCTGCAGGGAGTGCTCGTGGCTGTCCTGCTGCTGCTTTCGGCCGTGGCGATTTCCGGCGCTGGGTCGACGAAACTGATTCCCGCTGCGAGCACGCTCGCCGACCCGGAACTCCCTCGGGTCATCGCCTGGCTCGGGCTCGCCGCCCTCCTGGGCGCAACGGAATCGACGAAGCTTGCCACGGCCATGCGCGAACTCCAGCTAGCGCGCCTGGTCGCCATCGATCTCGGCTCGCAACTCCTTGGCCTGGCCGTCACGATCACCTTTGCATTGGCCGGCGCAGGTGTTGCCTCCCTCGTGGCCGGGACGTGCGCCGCGGCGGCGTGCCGGGCGGCCGGTTCTCACGTGCTCCTGCCCGGAACGTACGACAGGCTACACCTCGATCCGCGAGCCTGCCGGGAAGTGCTGGCGTTCGGGTTGCCCGTGCTCCTCACCTCTTGCGCGGGGTGCATCGTGGCCAATGGAGACAAGCTGATCCTCGGCTGGGTGCTCGGCGCCTCTTCGCTGGGCGCGTACGCCATCGCCGTGCTGCTCATCTCGCCTTTCCACGATCTGCTGTCGAAGATGTTGGGCCAGGTCGCGTACCCCGCGCTGAGCCGTGTCTATGCGAGCGACGCCGCCGCGCTGCGGAGGGCCTACCTCCGAATGCGCGGCGTCACCGACCTGGGCTGCGTCGTCACCGCGGGCCTGCTGGCGACCTGCGGGGACACCGTCGTGCGGGTCCTGTACGACGACCGGTATGCGGAGGCGGGCACTTTCCTGTGCGTGCTGGCCATCTCGCTCCTGGGCATCCGGTACCGGCTGCTGTCGTACGTGTTCCTGGTCATCGGGCGGCCACGCCTGATGCTGTACGAGCAGGCTGCGCACATGCTGGCGCTCTTCGTCGGCGTGCTGGTGGGGTTCCGGGCTTTCGGCACCCTCGGCGCCGTCTGGGGCGTGGCCCTTGCCTATCTCGTGGCGCAGCTCTGGAATGGCTGGGTGCTGCAGCGCAGGCTGGGTCTCTTCAGCCTGGCGCTGGAGTGCCGCAGCCTCGCCATCTTTGCCGTGGTGCTCGCGGCGGGTTCACTCCTGAGGAGGCTGGCATGACCGCCGTCGCGGAACACGCGTCCACCAGTGGTCCCGCAGTGGACGTCCTCATCGTCTCGTTCAACACCGCGCACCTCCTGGACCGCCTGCGGCAAAGCCTGGCCCACATGGCGACCTGCGGGCTGCAACTGCGCCTGCTCGTGCTGGACAACGCATCGTCCGATGGCTCCGGGTCGCTGCTGCGAAGCGGATTCGATTGTGACGTGTTCATCCAGAACGAGAAGAATGTCGGCTTCGGGCGCGCGAACAATCAGCTGGCCGAACACGCCAGGGGCGACTATCTCCTGCTCCTGAACACGGACGCGTTCGTCTCCCCGGATACCCTGACCGTCACCGTCGACTACATGCAGCGCAATCCCCGCTGCGGCATCGTCGGCGTGCGGCTGACCGATGAAGAGGGAGGCCTGCAGCCTTCGCGCCGGACGTTCCCGACACCAATCACCATGTTCCTGCGGCGTACCGGGCTGCACCGAGTGGTGCCACTCGAGAGCGCGCGCGACGACCTCGCCCGCGACCACTCCGCCGTCGTCGGATGCGACTGGGTTCCGGGCTGCTACTACCTGGTCCGCCGAGCCGTCCTCCGCGAAGTCGGGTTGTTCGACCCGCGGTTCTTCCTGTACTTCGAGGAAGTCGACCATTGTCGGCGCGTACGGGACGCGGGGTGGTCCGTGGTGTACCTGCCGACCACCAGCGTCGTTCACGTTGGTGGGGAAAGCGCCAAGTCCGTGTGCGCGTTGTCGACCGAGCGCGAAGTGCCGGTGCTGCAGCTGGAGAGCGAGCTGCTGTACGTGCGAAAGCACTTCGGTGCCAGGGGGCTGGCGCTCCATCTCTGCCTCCTCCTCGCAGGCGACGCGGTGCTCGCAATGAAGGACTTCTTGCGTGGGCGGGGCTGGCGTCGCGCGGCCGGAAGGTCTTCCTCCACCCGCACGAGCCTTCGCCTCGCGGTGGCCACCCACCTCGGTTCACGACCCACACGATAGACAACGATGGACACCTGCCTCGGCATCGTGGTGATCGGGCGCAACGAAGGAGACCGCCTGCGCGCCTGCTTCGCCTCGCTTCCGATGCATGCCTGCCGGGTGGTCTACGTCGACTCGGGCTCGACCGACGGGTCGCTGGAGGCCGCACGCGGCGCGGGTGCACACGTCGTCGAGCTGGACATGTCGATCCCTTTCACCGCCGGCCGCGCGCGCAATGCCGGACTCGTTGCGCTGCGCTTGCTGTCTCCCGCCGTCGAGTTCGTCCAGTTCGTCGACGGCGACTGCGAGCTGCGCAAGGACTGGCTGCGCAAGGCGCTGGGCTTCATGCGCAGGCACCCGCGGTACGGGGTCGTTTGCGGGCGCGTGAGAGAGCGGCACCCGGACTCATCTGTCTACAACGGGCTTTGCGACATGGAGTGGAATGTCCCGCCCGGCGAGGCGAAGGCGTGCGGGGGAAATGCACTCATGCGCATGTCGGCCCTGAGGAGGGTCGGCGGTTTCCGCGACGAACTGATCGCCGGCGAGGAACCGGAACTTTGCCTCAGGATGCGTCGTGCCGGGTGCGGGGTCTACCGGATGGCCGCGGAGATGGTCCTGCACGATGCCGCCATGACACGCTTCAGCCAGTGGTGGAAGCGCACCATGCGCGGCGGCTACGCCTTCGCCGAAGGCGCCTGGCTCCACGGCAGGGGTCCCGAGCGGCACTGGGTGAGGGAGAGCGCGCGGGCGGTGGCTTACGGCGGTGTCCTGCCGATTGCCACCCTGCTGCTTCTCGCATCGGGTCGCCACCCCTGGGCGTGGCTCCTCTTGCTTGTCTATCCGGCGCAGGTCTTGCGTCTCATCGCGCGGGACGGGCAGGTCGTGCGCTCGGTGTACCTGGTGCTCGCCAGGTTCCCGGAATTCGGCGGGGTCGCCAAGTTCTTCGCGACGCGCCTTCGCGGCGGCTCCCCGCGCATCATCGAGTACAAGTAGATGCGCATCGCCTACCTCGTCAACCAGTATCCGATGGTCAGCCACAGCTTCATCCGCCGGGAGATCCTTGCCCTGGAGAAGCTCGGCGCCTGCGTCTTGCGCGTGGCTTCGCGCGGATGGGACGCCCCGCTGTTCGATGACGCCGACCTGGAAGAACGCTCCAGGACCCATTACCTGCTGCGTGGCAGCGCCGTGGGTCTCGCGGTGGCGCTGATCCGCGCCACCGCGGCGTCGCCGATGCGCATGCTGCGCGCTCTCGGGCTGGCGCTGCGCATGGCCCGGCAATCGCCAAGACCTGTGCTCGTGCACCTCGCCTACCTCGCGCAGGCGTGCCGGCTGCTCGAACTGACACGCATGCACCAAGCCACCCACGTGCACGCCCACTTCGGAACCAACGCCGCGGAGATCGCGATGCTCTGCACCGCCGTCGGTGGGCCGAAGTATTCGTTCACCGTCCACGGACCCGAGGAGTTCGACATGCCTGGCGCGCTCCACCTGAGGGACAAGGCCGAACGGGCGGCCTTCGTGGCGGTGATCAGCTCGTTCGGGCGCAGCCAGATGTACCGCTGGGTCGGCCTGCGGCATTGGCCGAAGATCCGCGTCGTGCACTGCGGCATCGAGGACGGCATCTCTCCCGCCAAGGAAGGGGGCGGCGCTGCTTCCCGCATGGTGCTGTGCGTCGGGCGACTCTGCGAGCAGAAGGGACAGGCGTTGCTGCTGGCCGCCGCGCGTGAACTGGGCGGACGCGGAATCGACTTCCAGCTCGTGCTCGCCGGAGACGGAGACATGCGGCCGCAACTCGAGCGCCTCATCACCGCGTACGGACTGGAAGACAGGGTGCGGATCACCGGCTGGATCAGCGGCGCGGAGGTCCGCTCGCTGCTCGCGCAGTCGCGCGCGCTGATCCTCCCCAGCTTCGCCGAGGGCTTGCCGGTGGTGATCATGGAGGCGATGGCGGCAGGCCGCCCGGTGATCACGACGCGAGTCGCCGGCATTCCCGAACTCGTGCGGCATGGTGAAGAGGGCTGGCTCGTGCCGGCGGGGGACTGTCATGCCCTTGTCCATGCATGGCTGGACCTCCTCGAGTGCCCGCAGGACCGGCTGGACGCGATGGGCCGTAGCGCAGCGGCACGCGTGGCACGCAGGCACTCCGCCATGGACTCCGCGCGCAAGCTCCATGCGCTGTTCGGCGAACCGGCATGACCCAGGTACTGGTCCTCGTTGCGGTCGCATTCACGGCGTGGACGTCGCTGCTGGTGGCGTTGCTGGCCGCCGAGGTGCTTGCCGGGCTCACGCGCGACAAGCGCTCCGATGGCGCCAGCTCGAACCGACACGCTCCTGCGTACGTGATCCTGATTCCCGCGCACGACGAGGGTGGTCTCATTGGCCGGACGGTCGCCGAAGCGAGAAAACAGGCGTCGCCTGCGGCTCGCGTGCTGGTAGTGGCCGACAACTGTTCCGATACGACGGCCGCCGAGGCGAGGACTGCAGGCGCCGAGGTCGTCGAGCGCACGGATGCGGGCCGCCGCGGCAAAGGCTTTGCGCTGGCATTCGGGGTGGAACACCTGCGCTCGGCGCCGCCCGCGGTCGTGGTGATCCTCGACGCGGACTGCACCGCGGCGCCCGGATCACTGGACATGCTGGCGATGCGGGCGGAAGCGGCGGGTCGGCCGATGCAGGCACTGAATCTCATGCTGGCCGCGCCCGGCGCCTCGCTCCGTACCCGCATGGCGGCATTCGCCTGGGCGGTGCACAACGACTTGCGGCCGCGAGGCCTACGGCGGCTCGGACTTCCGTGCCACCTGATGGGCACCGGCATGGCCTTGCCCTGGGAGTGCATGGATGCCGTGAGCATCGAGAGCGACCACGTGGCGGAGGATCTGCAATTGGGTCTGCGTTTGGCACGGGCCGGCCTGGCGGCGCAGTTCTGTCCGGACGCGCGCGTCGAAAGCTGGTTTCCCGCCGACGCCGGCGGTCTTGACACGCAGCGCCGGCGATGGGAGCACGGCCACCTGTCCATGATCGTCTCAACTGTGCCCCGCACGCTCTGGTCCGGGATCGTTTCCCGGCGGGGCGAAGCTGTGGCGCTCGCGCTCGACCTGCTCGTTCCGCCGCTTGCGCTGCTCGCCATGCTGATCGCCGCATCCGCGGCCGTGGGCGCGTGGATGTCGAGCCGGGACATCCTGGTCGGCTGGTCGGCGATTCCGCTGGTCGTCACGCCATGCGTGTTTGCGGCAACCATCCTGCTGGCGTGGTGGCGCGCAGGGCGGCAATGGGTATCGCTGGCCGAATTGCTCACCGTGCCGTGGTACATGCTGCGCAAGCTGCCACTGTATGCATTGTTCCTGGTGCGCAGACAGAAGGCCTGGGTCCGTACGAGCCGCCAGGCACGCCCGTAGCGGATTAGTCCCTTCGTGCCGTTGTGCGCGCACCGGGTGGTCCAGTAAGGTCGCGGAAGCTGTCCCCAACCAACTGCCCCTTCCCGGCAGGTACCGAACGAGCCCGTAGTGTCGCTTCCGACCAGCACCGTCTTGACCGATGTTCAAGACCCTACCGCGTCCGATCCAGCCAGTGCGAAGCGCTCCCTGCGCGCGCGCGCGGGACCGCGGGAAATGTTCCTCCTCCTTGCCGTGGTTTGCGCGATCGCGGCCTGCTACGGGGGCTTGAGCGACCTGGTGCACCGCTGGTACCGGCAGGAGGAGTACAGCCACGGATTTTTCATCCCGCTGATTTCCGCATGGCTGCTCTGGCACCGCAGGAAAGCGCTGGTGGAAAGCAGGGGAGCGCCATCGCGGTGGGGTGTGGTCGTGATCATCACCAGCGGTGCGATGCTGGCTGTCGGCGAGCTCGCGGCGCTGATGATGCTCGTCCAGCTGTCCTTCATTGGCTTCCTGCTGGGGGCCGTCCTCTGCTACGGCGGCGTCTCCCTGCTGCGCCTGACGCTCCTTCCCATCGGGGTGCTGCTGCTGTCCATCCCGATGCCGTACTTCGTGGAGTCGCAGCTCACCTGGCGCCTGCAGCTCATCTCCTCCAAGCTCGGGGTCGCTGTGCTGCGCGCCCTCGACTACTCGGTGTTCCTCGAAGGGAACGTGATCGACCTGGGCACGTACAAGCTCCAGGTCGTCGAGGCCTGCAGCGGGTTGCGCTACCTCTATCCGCTGTTCAGCGTCGGATTCCTGATGGCGTACATGTACCCGGCGGCGATGCGCTGGCGGGTGCTGCTGGTCCTGTCCACGATTCCGGTCACCATCCTCACCAACAGCGTGCGGATCGCCATCGTCGGGGTCCTGGTCGAGCGCTGGGGCAACGGGATGGCCGAGGGCTTTCTCCACTACTTCGAGGGCTGGATCATCTTCCTGTTCTGCCAGATCGTGCTGATGCTGGAGATCATGCTGATCGAGAGGAAGACGCTGCGCAGGAGCCTGATCGACGTCCAGCAGTTTCCGCAGGTGGCTCCCATCGCTCCGTCCGGCACGGGTCCTCGAGACGGCGTCGGCATGGTCGTCGCTGCGGCGGGCCTGATCCTCTGCGCGTTCGTGGCCGCACAGGTCGTCAGCGGCCGCGCGGAAATCAAGCCCGCGCGGGACTCCTTCCGGCTGTTCCCCGGGCAGCTGGAGGCTTGGCGTTCCACCGAATCCTCGTTGCCGATCGAGGTGGAGCGATTCCTCGGTTTCGACGACTACCTGCTTGCGGACTATGTCGATTCGGGGCGCAACCGGGTGAACCTCTACGCGGCCTACTACGCTTCCCAGCGCAAGGGGGTGTCGCCGCACTCCCCGCAAGTGTGCATCCCCGGGGGCGGCTGGATCATCTCCGACATTCGCAACGCGAACTTCCTGCTGTCCGGCGGCACCACGCTCGGCGTCGTCCGGGTCCTGATCAGCAAGGGGAAAGAGCGGGCGTTGGTGTATTACTGGTTCGACCAGAGAGGCCGCCGCATCTCGAATGAATACGCCATGAAGTGGTATCTGTTGAGGGATGCGATCTTCCGCAATCGCACGGACGGGGCGATGGTGCGGGTGGTGACCGAGATCGGACGCAACGAGGATGCGCGCGTAGCCGATGAAAGGCTGGTCGGGTTCATCCGCGCCGCCGCGCCGCGCCTGAAGCCGCATGTCCCCGAGTAGAACCATGGAAGACCAGATTCTCGCCAAGCCCGCCGTCGTGCAGCGGCGAAGCAGCATCGCGGACGTGCAGGCAGCGCTCGATGGCACCATCCTCATCGGCCTCTGTTATTTCCTGATCACGCAGCACGTCGGCGTGCTGACCGCCGAGTACACCGTCTTCGTGCTGCTGCTCCTTTGCGCGCTGGGATTCTTCTACGACGCCTTCGGCATCTATCGGCGAAACACGAACTTCACGCGCAAGGCCATCGATCTCCTCGAGTCGTGGGCGCTCGCCTTCTCGGTGATGTTCGCGCTTGGCATCGCGACCAAGCTATCGGAAGTCTTCTCCCGGCTCCTGCTGGCGCAGTTGTTCGTGCTGGGCTACCTGTCGCAGCTCGCGACACGGGCATTGATCAGGGCTGCCTACCAGGAAGTGCTGAGGCATTCCAGCGAAGTCAACAACGTGATCATCGTGGGCAGCGGCCAGCTCGCGATGTACCTGAACCATCGCATCGAAAGCAGTGATTGGCTGGGGCAGCACGTCGTGGGCTACGTGGAACTCGGACGGGAAGCGGCGCCCACGGCGCCGCAGTCCACGTTCGGCAAGAGCCCCCACTGCCTCGGGCGCCTCGAACAGCTCATCGAACTGATTGCCCTGCACAAGATCCGCACCGTGTACTTCGCGATTCCCCTGAACGCGTCCGAGATCCTGGAGACGTTGTACTTCCGCTTGCTGGACAAGCATGTGGCCGTCCATTGGGTGCCGGACATCTTCTCCCTGCGCCTGGTGAACCACACGGTCAGCGAAATTGCAGGCCTGCCCGTTCTGACGCTCTCCGAGACGCCGTTGATCGGCACCCGCAGGCTCTTGAAGCTTGCCGAAGACTGCCTCCTGTCGGTCCTGCTTCTCATCCCGCTGGTGCCCTTGATGTTGCTGATCGCCATCGCCGTCAGGCTGGATAGCCCCGGGCCTGTCTTCTTCCGGCAGGCGAGACTGGGCTGGGGCGGAAAACGATTCAGGATCTGGAAGTTCCGGAGCATGTATGTGCACGACGACGACGGGCGCCTGGCTCAGGCCCGGCAAGGTGACCCGCGCGTCACCCGGGTGGGTCGCTTCCTGCGCCGCACGAGCCTGGACGAACTGCCCCAGATCTTCAACGTGCTCGCCGGGGAGATGTCCCTGGTCGGGCCACGGCCGCACGCCGTGCAGCACGACGTGGAGTACGCCCAGCACATCGCGCACTACTTCGCGCGGCAGAACATCAAGCCAGGCATCACCGGGCTGGCGCAGGTCCGGGGTCATCGCGGCGAGACGCGTTCCATCGAACTGATGATGCTGCGCGTCGAGAGCGACATCGAGTACATCAACAACTGGTCCGTATGGCTGGATCTGTCGATCCTCGTGCGCACGACGAGGGCGTTCACCGGAAGGAACGCGTACTGAAGCTGTCGAAGCGTGTGCATCGGCGACGCACACGGCTGATGATTGGCACCAACGAGTCATTGTGAGAAGCACCTCCAGTACGTAACCTGATCGGGCCCTTTCACCACAACCTGGAGTTCACATGTCGATCAGATCAAGCCTCGCAACTGCGATCGCCACAGCCGCGATGGCCGTGGCCGCGAGCGCCCAAGCAGCGCCCGTCACGATCGAGCAGACGGTTTTCCTCACCAACCCCGCAGCCGGGGCCGTCTACAACATCGCAACGGACGGCAGCCTCACCGCGCCGACCACCAGCTACTACCAGCTGATCGTCGACGCCTCGTGGAACCAGCTCACGAAGTTCACGACCTTCTCGGCCGAGCCGGTGGGAACTCCCGCCACGTATACCCTCTATACGGACACCAATCCAGCACTGGGCGAGACAGGTCCTTTCGTGAGTGACACGGGCCCGCAGCTCGTCACGTGGACTCAGAGCGACGTCCCGCTGAACAACAATGTGCCGTTCTTCACCTACTTGCTGACCGCGGGACAGTACGTCCTGGCGATCGCTACGCAAGCGGGGCAACTGTCGATCTCGACGAACATCTCCGCCGTCCCGCTGCCCGGCGCGATCTGGCTGTTCGGCACGGGTCTGCTTGCCTTCCTGGGGATCTCCAGCCGCCGCAAGATGTGAGTCGTCGCGGACGCTGCACGGGCAACGGCGCCTGCGGTCGGTCGGTCGGCTTCCCATCGGAAGCCGACCGCGCGAATAATTGATTGGGAATGATGATGTTTGCTCGCTTCATATGTTGCGTCCTCATGCTGCTCTCCGCCGGCGCCGCAACGGCACAGGAGGTGCGCGACGCATACGCTCTGCGCCACGGTGACAAGCTCCAGATCTCGGTCTGGCGTGAGGAAGCGCTGAATCGCGAAGTGAAGGTGCTGCCGGATGGAAGCATCGGGTTTCCCCTCGTCGGGCGCATCGTCGTGTCCGGGCTTTCGACCGGTGACGTCGAAAGGCGGATCGTCGACGGCCTCAAGGCCTACATCCCCGATGCCGTCGTGAGCGTGGTGGTCACGGCGACCGAAGGTAACAGCGTATACGTGATCGGCAAGGTGCTCAAGCCGGGACAGATCGCCCTGTCCGGACCGGACACGAGCGTGCTCCAGGTTCTCAGCCAGGCCGGCGGCCTGGACCGATTCGCCAACGGCGACGCGATCGTGGTCATGCGCAAGTCCCCGCAGGCAGGCGGCTCCCAGACGCTTCGCGTCCGCTACAACGAACTGCTCCGAGGCCAGGCACTCGAATCCAACGTGCTGATGCGACCCGGCGACACCGTCGTGGTGCCGTGACCGTGGCGGTGCGCGCGGGCTCGGCCGCCCTGATGGTCGGCAGCGTTGTCGGCGCGATGGGCTTCGCATCGTCCGGTGCGGCTTCGGCGCAGACCAGGACCATCTACTCGGTGGCGGTACCGGTCGAGGTTGAGAGAGATTCGAATCCCGCAATGTCGGTGGTGTCCCCGCGCGGCACGACCTGGCTTCGTGCGAGGCCGGCGTTCACGGCTCGCTATGTCGCGGGTGCCGAGGAGTACAGCGTGGACGGCGCCCTGTCGCTCGAAAAGAGCAGCGACACCTCCGTCGCCAGGGACCGCATCAATCCGCGGATCCGCGGCACTTGGAGGCGTACCGACGATGTGGGAAGCACCGAGTTTTTTGCGCTCGCCGACCGCCGTCCGTTCCGGGCCTTGAGCATCGACGAACGGGTACCCGCTGGGGTGGATGGCACCCGGACGCTGGTCTCGGTTGGGGGGCGGATGATCCGCGACGTCAGCGAAGTCACGCGAATGGAAGCCGGCGTCCGCCAGGACTGGGAGCGAAACTCGGCCAGCACGCTGCCCGACTTCCAGAGAACGCTCGTTGACGCACGCTGGATGCGCGAGGAGGACGAGCGCCGCAGCTGGTACCTTGCAGCCAATGGCGACGTGTACCGTCCGGACGGCGCGGGCAGTTCGGAAGTGGCCGGCTTGCTGGCCGGCGTGGTCCAGCAGTTCAGCCCCGAGCTCCGCTTCGACATCAACGCCGGGCCCATGCACTTCTTCCAGGGAGGAGGGCGCACCGATTGGCAGGGGACGGCGCGCTTCGAATACTCGGGCGACCGGCTGCGCGTCGCCCTGGAGGCCTCTCGCGCTCCCAGCACCAGCATCGCCACCGCCGGACTGGTCGTCGGGCAGGAATTCCGGGTGCGTGCCAGCTATGACATCACCCGATCGACCAACGCGGAGTTGACGGCCGGCCACGGAAGAGACCGCGGCATGCCCACCGGCCGGACGATCGCGACGGCGGCCGTGAATCATCAACTGAGTGCCGCCTGGACGGTTTCCGCCCGCGCGTCGCATATCAGCCAGCAAAGCGTGGAAGGCACTGCCAGGGCGCGCCTGCTCACCATCGCGTTGACCTACAGCCACCCGGATTTCTAGGGCGGATGCCATGAACGACTACCAACTCACGCTCGGCGACTACCTGGCCATCATCCGCCGCAGGCTGTGGCTGATCATCCTCAGCTTCGCGGGCATGCTGGTCATCGGGATCGCGGTTACCTTCATGGTGCCGGCTGTCTACCGCTCGACCGGATCCATCCTGATCGAGTCGCAGCAGATCCCCACGGATTTCGTCCAGGCAACGGTCACGTCCTATGCGGATGAGCGCATCGAGGTGATCAAGCAGCGCGTGATGACGCGCGAGAACCTGCTGGGCATCATCCGCAAGCACAAACTCTTCGCCGACGCGGGGGCATCGTTCACGCCCTCCGACCAGATCAACGACATGCGCAAGACCATCCAGGTCGAGCTCGTCAGCGCGAACCTGCGTGCGGACCGCCAGGGACCGGCGGCGATCGCGTTCAATGTCTCCTTCGAGCACAGTGAGCCCCGCATCGCGATGGCGGTGGCAAACGATCTGGTGACGCTGTTCCTCGACGAAAACGTGAAGGTGCGGACGCAGCGCGCAGCGCAAACCACCGAGTTCCTGACGCAGGAATCGGAGAAGCTGAAGAAAGAGCTGCTAGGGATCGAGTCGCAGATCGCGACGTACAAGCAGCAGAACGGAAGGGCCTTGCCCGAGAACCTGACGTTCGGCGTCGCAGCCCTGCAGCGCGTCGAAGGAGACTTGCGACAGCTCGACCGCGACTACGCGGCGACCGAAGAAGAACTGCGCGCACTGGAACTGGAACGTTCCGCGAAGCGACCAGAGCTCGCGCAAGCCTCGACGAACCTGACGGAGCTCCAGCGTGCGAAGGTTGAGGTGTCACGCTTGAGCGCGGTCTACACCGACGATCACCCCGACCTGAAAGCAGCGAAACGGCGAGTCGAGAAGCTTGAGCAGGCAGCCTCTGCCGAGGCGACGGAGGCTGGGCGTCCAGGCGGGAGAGGCACTCCCGAGGAGGTCGCCCTAGCGCGCTTCGACGCACGTGCCACGATGCTGCGCGAGCGGCTGCGGGTGCTCGCCGGCCAGCGGGCGACTGTCCGGGGCCAGATGGCGCAGCACGATGCGGATCTCGTGAAGCTGCCGCAGGTGGAGCGCGGGCTGGCGGTGCTGGCCCGCGACTACCAGGCGGCACAGAAGAAGTACGAGGAGATCGTCGCCAAGAAGATGTCGGCCCAGGTCTCCGAGAGCCTGGAGGGGGACCAGAAGGCGGAGAAGTTCGCCTTGCTGGAGCCGCCGACCCTGCCGGACCGCCCCGTCAAGCCGGACCGCAAGAAGCTGCTTGCCCTCAGCCTGATGCTCGCGATGGCTGTCCCCGCCGGGATGGTCTCGCTGGCGGAAACGTTGAACGGCAAGGTCCGAGGTGCCGGCCAGATCGTCGCCATCCTGGGTCAGAAGCCACTGGTCTCCGTCCCCGTGATCCCGGTGGCGGCAGAGACCACCGCGCGCCGGCGGATGCATGCGGCTGCCGCCGGTGCAGCCGTATTGGTGGTCGGCGCGGCCATCGCGGCCGTGCACTTCTTCTACCTGCCTCTTGACCTGGTGGTCCTGAAGGTTCTGATGCGCCTGGGCTAGGACCAACATGGAACGAATCAAATTTGCCATCGATCGCGCCCGCCAGCAGGCCGCGGCGTCCGCTGCGAATGCGCCCTCCGGAGCGGCACCAGCTTCGCTGGCGTCGGCAGCTGCCGGGCGGCATGAAAGTACACCGACGAGCGACGAGATCCTGCCGCTGGACCGCGCCCACCTCGAGCGCTACCGCATCGTCGCCCTGGACCAGGACAATCCCTATCGCCGTGAGTTCGACCTCCTGCGGACACAGGTGCTGCAGAAGATGCAGGAGAATGGCTGGAGGACGATTGCAGTGACATCACCGTCGGTGCAATCGGGCAAGACCATGATCGCGGCCAACCTGGCGCTGAGTATTGCCCATCACCCTTCGCGCACGGCACTCCTCGTTGACTTCGACCTGCGGCGGCCCTGTGTGGCGGCATCGCTGGGGCTGCCGCCGCAGCGCGTTTCCCTCAACGAGGTCCTGGCGGGGACGGCTCGCCTGAGCGATGCGATCCTGCGGGTCGGGATTCCCAGGTTCCAGACGCTCCTCACGCACCGCAAGATTGCGGGCGCGGCCGAGATGCTGGCGTCGGACAAGGTGTCGAGCATCATCGCGTCTTTGCGGGACGACCACCCGGACCGGATCGTCATCTTCGACCTGCCGCCCGTCGCGGCCGTCGACGACGTCATCGCGGTCTTGCCGAAGGTGGACTGCGTGTTGCTGGTGGTCGCCAGCGGCGCCAGTTCGCGCCGCGAGATCGAGGAGAGTCAACGCCACCTCGGCCGAGCCAACATCCTCGGCACCGTCATCAACAAGGTTTCCGACAAGCTGCCGCAGAATGACTACTATTGAACTTCGTTCGGAGCACGCGGTGGGCTTCGGGTCCGACTAGGCGAGGGCGAGTCTTCCTGCCGGGTCCGCGCGCAGGAAGCCGTATTCCCGGCGGTCCGCGAGGACTTCGTCGACGAGATCGGCACCAATGTGCTCCCGTTCGGCGGCGAAGCCGTACACCAGGGCCGTGTCGCACAGGATGTTGATGCTGCGAGGCACGCCCCGGGTGTGGGCGGCGATCCGGTCGATGGCCTCTTCGGAGAACAGTTCCCTGTCGCATCCCGCCACGGCCAGGCGGTGGCGGACGTAGAGGGCCACTTCCTCGGGAGACAACGGCGAGATGAAAAACTCCACCGCGATGCGCTGAGTGAACTGGTGCAGGGCTGGCTGGTTCAGCAGCTCGCGCAACTGCGGTTGCCCGACGAGGACGATCTGCAACAGTTGGTCCTTGTCGGCATTGATGTTCGAAAGCATCCGCAGGGACTCGAGCGCGCTCGCGCACAGGTTTTGCGCCTCGTCCACGATCAGGACCACACGGCGTCGCGCGGCGAACTGGTCCACCAGGAAGCGCTGGAAGCGGTCATACCGTTCCACCTGCGACATCTCGGCGTACGGTTGCCCGAAAGCGAGCATCACCCATTCCAGGAGGTCCGCGATGCCGGTGTGGGTGTTGTACACCAGGCCCACGGTGACAGACTCCTCCAGGGTGTCGAGCAGCTTGCGCAGCAGCGTCGTCTTGCCGCAGCCGATGTCGCCGCAAATCACCGAGAATCCGGCCCGGCTCTGGATGCCGTATTCCAGCATCGTGAAGGCCAGCGCGTGCCTCTTGCTCATGAAGAGGAACCCGGGGTCCGGCTGGATGGAAAAAGGCTTCTCCCGCAGCCCGTAGTACGCTTCGTACATCTGGTTGGCCTACAGGCTCTGGAGCGCGCGGCGCGCATCGTCCACCTGCGGGAAGGGCGACGACTTGGACAACTCGATCGCCTTGCGGAGCGCCTCCGCGGCGGCCTTCGTATTGCTCAATGCAAGCTGGTTCATGCCGTAGTGGTAGTGCGCAACCGCGAGTTCCGGGGCTTCATCGGCCGCGCTCTTGAGCAGGTCCGTCGCTTCCCTGTGCTTGCCCGCCAGATGCATGGTCCATCCGACCGTGTCTTTCAGCTGGGGGATGTTCGTGTTTCGGAACTGCTGCGCCATGTCGTACGCGCGGCGCAGGCTGGCGCTGTCCTTCGGGTGGTCGGCCAGCAGGGAAGCCAGATTGTTCGCAACCACGATCGCGTGCGGCCGTTCGGTCAGCAGCGCCTCGTACGATGCGATCGCCTCTGCGGTCTGGCCCTGCATCTCCAGCAAGCCTGCGCGCGTCACACGCAACCCGAAGTCATCCGGCAGAGCCTGCAGGCCCCGGTTCACGGCCTCGGTTGCCCCCGGCAGGTCGTTGGACGCGAGAAGAACGTTTGCGAGCGCCTGGTAGGGCAGCGGACTCTTCGGCGCAAGACGGGCTGCTTCGTTCAGGACCGCGCGGCCCTCACCGACTTGCCCGGCCTGGGCCAGGAGCTGGCCGTAGAGAACCCGCGCCGCGTGGTTTTGCGGAGAGGTCGCGAGCACGGATTGCAGGAAGCTGATGGCCTCTTTCTGCTTGTTGGCCACGAGGTAGCTGCGAACCAGCGTGACCATCGCGTGTGCGTCGTCGGCAGGTGCAAGTTCGTAGGCCCGCCGGAACGAGGCGATGCTGCTGCCGAAATCGCGCCGGGCCGCGGAGACGGCGCCCCGAATCTGGGTGGCCACCATCTCGTCGGAGCCGAGGCGCGCGGCTTCGTCAGCGACCGTCTGGGCGGCTGCGAGATTGCCGGTCTGCAGGTAGGACTGCGCCAGCACGCGCAGCACAGCCGTGTTGGTGGGCGCCACCTTCAATGTTTCCCGCAGCACGCCCTCGACCAAGCGCGGGCGGCCGCTCTTCATCAGATGTTCCGCGTACGCGAGCGCGAAGACAGGCGCATGGCGGCTGGCCTGCGCCGCGTGCGCGTAGTGCTGGGTGGCGAGGTCGGACAGCCCCTGCCGTTCGTGCACGCGCGCGAGAAGCAGGTGCGAACGCGCAGACTCGGGGTTGTCCCTCAGGATGGTTCGCAAGTCAGCCACGGCCGCGTCCAGGAGTCCCTCGTCCAGGCCCATCGAGGCACGCAGGAACAGGGCCTGTTCTTCCCGGACATCCTTGTCGAGCATTTCCTGCACGAGTGACTTTGCCGCCGCCTTGTTCTGGCGCCCGAGGTGGTAGGAAGCAAAGGCGCCACGCGCCTTCTGCGCTGAAGGGTCCGTTCCGCCGTCCGCGATCACGCGTTTCCAGAGGGCCACCGCCGCGTCCTGGTTGCCTTGCTGCAGCCGGAGGCCCGCCAGGCCGAGCTGCAGGTCGTAAGCCTTCGGGTTCGTCCTGATGAACTCGGCGAGCTGGTCGGCCGCGGCGCTGATGCCTTTCGTGACACGCAGGAAATTGACCAGTTCGAGTTTCGGGGCGTGCGCAGCGGGCTGGTTGGCCACGATCGCGCGGTACTCCGCTTCCGCCTTTTCGTTCTGTTTGTGTGTTGTATGGAAGCTGGCGAGCAGGAAGCGATAGTCGGTGTTCTCCGGGAACAGCTGGATGAGCCTGCGCAGCACGTCCTCGGCCTTGTCGAGGCGGCCTATTTTTTCGAAGGCCTGCGCCTTGATGATTTGCAACGAGACGTTCCGCTCGTCCTTCTCCAGGCCGCGGTCGAGAAAAGAGATCGCCGTCTCGGCATCCCCGGCATGCAGCCTTTCGGACGCAAGGACCACGAGCGCATCGAGGTGGTGCGCATCCTTGGCAAGCGCCTGGTTGGCAAACGTGACAGCGGCGATCTTGTCGTCCAGCTTGAGCAGGACTGCGGCGCGCAATGCCAATGCGTCCGCGCTGTCCTGCCTCGCGGCCAGCACCGCCGTACTTGTCCGCAGCGCCTCATCGAGTTGGCCGGATGCCAGCAGCAGTTTTCCCAGCCTCACCTGGGCGTCGAAGTGCGAGGGCTGCATCTCCACGATCTTGACCAGCAAGTGGTAGGCGCTTTCCCAGTCGCGCGTTCGTTCGGCCACCAGTGCCAAGCCATAGAGCGCAGGCACAGCGGAGGGGTTGATCTGCAGTGCGTTCTGGAATTCCAGCCTTGCCTTGACCAGGTCGCCCTTTTCCATCAGCGCCTGGCCACGCTTGTTGAAGGTCTCCACCTTCTGCTCGGACGTCGAACAGGCCACCATCGAGCCGGCGGCGAGCGCAAGGAGCACGGATGAAATGGAACGCATCATCGGAGTCATGGACTTTCCCTTCTGGCAGGTGTTCGCAAGGTTGGATCGGCTGATCACCGGCTTGCACTACGCGGCATGGCCCGCGACGGACCGAGGCTGCCGACCGCCTGCGCACGATTGAGGACGTCCAGCTTCTTGTAGATGCGCCGCATGTGGTTCTTCACCGTGAAGGTGCTGAGGGTCAGGATCATCGCGATCTCGGAGTTCGTCTTCCCCATTCGGACCCACTCCATGATCTCCGCCTCGCGGGCACTCAGGACAGTGCCGCCTTCCTGCGTTTCGGCAGGCGCCCAGGTGCTGGCGCGGTACTGCCGCGTGACGCATCCCTTTTCCTGCGACGGACGGGTGGCCAGGCCGTCTGCAAAGCTGCTCACGCCCCACCCGTTTCGCGCAAACGGGGCCTGCGTCGCTGCGGACTGTCCGCGGTCCGTGACCTGCCGGAAGCCCATGTCGATGAAGGGCAGCATGACCTCGCAGACCCGCCTCGAGTGGGGGCTGCACAGTGCCTCGGACCCTGCAAAGAGGTAGAGGAAGTCCTGATGCGTTCGTTGGTCGGCCACCCCATGAACCAACACGCAGGGCGGCGAGGAAGTGGGGCGGTGCAGGCCGGGCCACAGCGTGTTGACGTCCACCAGCACAGGCTGCTGGCCACCGTCCGACCAGCGCCGGAAGTGCTCTGCCAGTGCAATCTGAATGACGTCGCGGTCCAGGCACTGGGCCGAAAGCGCAGGGCTGCGCGTGACCACGTCATAGGCAATCGTCCCGCGCTGGAAGTCACCCCACGCGGCGATCAGCAATTCATGGGGCAGGATGGCCTGGATGTCTCCCAGCAGCCATTGCGACCAGCCATAGCTGCTCCTCACCGCCAGAGCCTGCTCGCAAACTCGCAGGATCCACTCAGCGTCGCGTACCGTCGGCGCTTGTTGCGGAATGAGTGTGGTAGTCATGAACGCTCCAGTGAATGGGTCGCGTCCCCGGGGCATCCAGATGTAAGCACGGAAACGCAAGGGAACATTGTTGGCGACCGCGCATCGGTGCGCCATCACGCATTTGCGCGACGCGCTCTTGGAATCGGAAAGAAAAACGCGGCCTCTTGGGCGGCACTGTCGTGCAACCGCTGACGGTCAGGTGTGACGACGAGGCATGAACCGACGAAGGCCGAAGATGCCGAACGGCCCGACGAACAGCGTCACTGCGTCGGGTAGTGGAGTGGCAAGGTCAGCACGGTAGTTGCGTAGCAGGGCCGGCCCGGAGTTCGACCTCGTGCTTGCCTGCCGGGACGGTGAAACTTCCACTGGATGCGATGGGCGTCGAGTGTGCCGCGTGGTGCGGCCTTGCGGCGCCGAGGTGCTAGTTGCCGACGAGCTGCACGATCACGTCGCCTTCCTTGGCCCATAGAAAGCAGGACACGTGCGCGGGGATCGTCCAGATGCGCCCTTGCTCTATCGCAACGACGTTTTGTTCATCGAAGCGTTGGCCGAACGTGACGTAGAGGGTGCCCGACAGCACCGTTCCCACCCGATCGAACTGTTGCGGACCGGGCGCTTGGTGGAAACCCGCCGGCACCCTTGTGCGCGTGACATACATTTGTGTCCCTGATGTGTGTAGCGCTTCGCAGGATCGTAACAAGGTTCAGAACGGATTCATCGTACATAAGCACTATGCCTATTGATCAGTGGACGGCCCCAATGAAATATCACCGTACGTGCTGGTGCTGAAAGACGCGATGAGTTCCTTCTGCGTGTGATGTCCCGTCTTTCCCAGGATGGCGGTGATCTGGCTACGCACCGTGTTCACGGAGGCCCCGCGCGACCGGGCGATAGCCTTGGCGGTGTGTCCCATCAACAGGCTGGCGAGAACTTGCAATTCGGCCTTTGTCAACGGTTGCGATGACGGCACAACCTTCTTCTGTATCGAGCCTTCGGAGTACCTCTCGAAGAACGCGAACATGAGTCGCTGCGCGTTCGGATCCCTGGCGTCAGCGACGCAGGCAAATGGAACCACGTGCACTTTCCATGGGCTGCCCGTGGCCGCGTTGGCGAGCAGGAACTGGGCAGCAGCCGTGGCATGCGCGTCCTGCAGGGCGCTCCTCCAGGCGTCCTGGAGGAGCGGGTCGCTGAACATCAGCCGGCCGGCACGGACCACCCCGCCCAGGGCTTCGACCACCCGCTGGAAACTGCTGCTGCTCTCCACGCACCGACCTGCTTCATCCGTCAGCACGCATGGGGTGGGCAGCACACTCGCAAAGTGTGTTGCGCTGAGCAGAGTTGGGAGTGCCAGTGCCGGCGCCTCCGCCAGCTTCATGGCGGAGCGCAGGCAAGGCAGGAAGAGGGAGAGCCAGGACACGTCTCCCTGATCGAAAGGGAGGCCCTGCCGGAAGATCACCAATGCGTCGGATCGATCCTGTGACCGGCGCAGGATGCCGACCAGCCCCTGGGTGGCAAGCCGCTGCCTCAGTGCGTCGAGCAAAGGGGCGTGGGAGGTGTGCTCGTTGAAAGCCCAGACCGCACTGGGCGCGCCCGGAAGCTCCACCATCCTCAGGACACATGAGCCCGCGCTTTCGAAGAACTCGGCGATGGCGGCAAGTGCGTCGTCCACCTTCGCGTTCTTGACCGTGTCCAGGATGGTTTCCCAGAACTCGGTCAGTCGCTGATCGTCTCTTGACGGGCCCCGCATGGTGAGCAGTGCTAGTAAAAAGGAATAGGGAACACGTAAAACCTAGTAACGCACGTCGCGGAACATAACAGACTAATCCGCCGTAATGTGAAGTTCTACGCGCGCTTGCGGCGACACTCCAAAAGAATCGGATCCGTCCTACACGCCGTCCAGAAACAGCTTGATAAGCAAAGCCGAGTTGTGCACAACGTTGGGGCGGTGGCGTGCGCGGCAGGGCGCGCGGTGCACCGGTGCAGTGCATGTCAATCTGAGAGCGGGGGCGACATCCGAAGCCGACCATGGCAGAAGCTCGATGCGAGCGGGCATGTTGATCCCGAAGAAGCGACGGGGACACTGCAGCAGTTCGCCCATGACGCCTCGCAAAGACGCACGTTGTACCACCGTCAGTGGGGGCGACGAGGCCGATGGCACTTTAGAACCATGCCACCCGTGCATTAGGTCGATGGTGTCATTCCGGCAGTTGCGACGGCTCGGTATGCTGGCCTGCAGCTATCCACGACCGCTCACACAGTCCACCTGCGGAGGCACGCATCCATACCCCA
>JAQGMY010000115.1 GCA_028292105.1 Ramlibacter sp. | reverse complement strand
AGTCCTTCGAGGAAATAGGCGATGCCCAGCGTGGCCATCAGCAGCGTCGCGCCTTCCTGGTTCACCAGCTGGCGCAGCACCAGGAACTCGATCGCCCAGGCCACCAGGAACATGATGGCGCCGGCGACGATGAAGGCGAGCACATTGGCCAGGACCGGGTTCTTCAGGCCGGTCCACAAGGGGATCCACTCGGAAAAGCGCGCCATCGCCAGCGCCGCGAACAGCACCATCGCGCCCTGCGCGAAGTTGAAGACGCCGGACGCCTTGAAGATCAGCACGAAGCCGAGCGCCACCAGCGAATAGAGCATGCCGGCCATCAGGCCGCCCAGGAGGGTTTCGAGGAAGAAGCCCATTACCTGTACCCCACCATGTCATTGTGGGCTTGACCCGCAATCCATGCAGTCGGCCGCTGCAGACATGGATCCCGGGTCGAGCCCGGGATGACATCCACTGCACCCGGTATGACATCCCACAGGGTCGGCGCCGGCCGGAAGATGGTCGTGGTCAATGCGAAGTCCCCAGGTAGGCCCGGATCACGTCCGGGTTGTCGCGCACTTCGTCGGGTGAGCCGTCGCCGATCTTCCTGCCGTAGTCCAGCACCACCACGCGGTCGCTGATGTCCATCACGACGCCCATGTCGTGCTCGATCAGGACCACGGTGGTGCCGAACTCGTCGTTGACGTCCAGGATGAAGCGGCACATGTCCTGTTTTTCTTCCAGGTTCATCCCCGCCATCGGTTCGTCGAGCAACAGCACCTGCGGCTCCATCGCCAGCGCGCGACCGAGGTCGACGCGCTTTTGCAACCCGTACGGCAACTGGCCCACCGGCGTCTTGCGGTAGGCCTGGATCTGCAGGAAATCGATGATCCGCTCGACCGCCTCGCGGTGCCGGATCTCCTCGCGCTCGGCCGGACCGAAGCGGATCGCCTGCAGCAGGAGGTTGCTGCGGATGCGCAGGTTGCGCCCCGTCATGATGTTGTCCAGCACGCTCATGCCCTTGAACAGCGCCAGGTTCTGGAAGGTGCGGGCGATGCCCATCTCGGCCACCTGGCGGCTCTTCATGTGGCGAAAGCTCTTGCCGCGGAAGGTGATGGTGCCCTCCTGCGGCTGGTAGACGCCGTTGATGCAATTGAGCATCGAGCTCTTGCCCGCGCCGTTCGGCCCGATGATGGCCCGCACCTCGTGCTCGCGCACGTCGAAGGAGATGTCGCTCAGCGCCTTGACGCCGCCGAAGGCCAGCGAGATGTTCTTCACGTCCAGGATCACCTCGCCGAACTGGCGGCGCGTGCCGGTGCCGGTGCCGGGCTCCGGCACCGCGTCCAGGTTCAGGTCGCGCATCATGTTCATGCCGCCGCCTTCATGGCCGGCCAGGTGCGCGCGTCCATGATCTTCAAGGTGGCGCTGACCATGCCGCTGCGGCCATCCTCGAACTTCACCTGTGTCTCGATGTATTGCTGCGCCTGGCCGGAGTACAGGGCCTCGAGCAGCGGCTGGTACTTTTCGGCAATGAAGCCGCGGCGGACCTTGTTGGTGCGCGTGAGCTCGCCGTCGTCGGCGTCCAGTTCCTTGTGCAGCACGAGGAAGCGGTGGATCTGGCTGCCGGCCAGCTTGTCGTCGGCGGCCAGGTCCGCATTCACCTTCTCGATGCACTCCCTGATAAGCGCATAGACCTCGGGCTTCTGCGCCAGGTCCGTGTAGCCGGCATACGGCAGGTTGCGCCGCTCGGCCCAGTTGCCCACCGCCTCGAAGTCGATGTTGACCATCACGCAGGCCATCTCGCGCTGGTCGCCCAGCGCCACGGCTTCCTTGATGTGGGGGAAGAACTTGAGCTTGTTCTCCAGGTACTTGGGCGCGAAGATGGAGCCGTCGGCCAGCCGCCCCACGTCCTTGGCGCGGTCGATGATCTTCAGGTGCCCTTGGGCGTCCAGGAAGCCGGCGTCGCCGGTGTGGTACCAGCCGTCCGGTGTCTTGGCTTCGGCGGTGGCCTGCGGGTTCTTGTAGTACTCCTTCAACAAGCCGGGCGAGCGCACCAGGATCTCGCCGCTGTCGTCCAGCCTGATCTCGACGTCGCGGCAGGGGATGCCGACCGTGTCGGCGCGCACCTGGTGGTCCGGCTGCATGCAGACGAACACCGCCGTCTCGGTGCTGCCATACAGCTGCTTCAAGTTGATGCCGATGGCGCGATAGAAGGTGAACAGGTCGGGCCCGATCGCTTCACCGGCCGTGTAGGCCACCCGCACGCGCGACATGCCGAGGTTGTTGCGCAGCGGCCCGTAGACCAGCAGGTCGCCGATCGCGTACTTGATGCGATCGAGCATCCCCACGCTGCGGCCGTCGCGCAAGGCGGGGCCGACCCGCCGCGCCAGGTCCATGAAAGACTGGAACATGCGGCGCTTGATGGCGCTGGCATCTTCCATCCGGATCATCACAGTGGTGAGCAGGCTTTCGAAGATGCGCGGCGGCGCGAAGTAGTAGGTCGGCCCGATCTCCTTCAAGTCGATCATCACGGTGGCCGCGGACTCGGGGCAGTTCACGACATAGCCGCAGGCCAGCCACTGCGCGTAGCTGAAGATGTTCTGGCCCACCCAGGCCGGCGGCATGTAGGCCAGCACTTCTTCCTTCTCGGTCAGCCGGTCGAACTCGGCGCCGGCGCTGGCCCGATCGAGCAGGGTGCGGTGCGTGTGGACCACGCCCTTGGCCTGGCCGGTGGTGCCGGAGGTGAAGAACATCGCCGCCACGTCGTCCGGGTGGCCCTTGTCCACCTGCGCCGGCAGCAAGCCCGGGTTCTCGGCGGCGTTGCGCGCGCCTGCCTCCAGCAGCGAGTCCATCGAGTGCAGGCCCGACTCGCTGTAGTTGCGCAGGCCGCGCGGGTCGTCGTAATAGATCGTGGTGAGCTGCGGGCACTGCGGCTGGATCTCCAGCAGCTTGTCGACCTGCTCCTGGTCTTCGGCAAAGGCGAAGCGCACGTCGGCGTTGTGGATGGGGAAGACGCATTCGGCGCCGGCCGCGTCCTGGTACAGCGGCACCGGGATGGCGCCCAGCGCCTGCGCCGCCAGCATCGTGGCGTAGAGCCGCGGCCGGTTGGCGCCGATCAGCACCATGTGCTCGCCGCGCGTCAGGCCGGCCTGGTGCAGGCCGCAGGCCAGGTGCTCCACCATCCGCGCGAGGTCCTGCCAGGACAGCGCCTGCCAGATGCCGTATTCCTTCTCGCGCATCGCCGCGGCGGCGGGGCGCTGCGCCGCGTGCTGCAGCAGCAGCCGGGGGAAAGTGGTCTCCATGCCTGCCTTTCGTGCGGGGCTATGGCAGGCAATGTAGGCAGGTGTTTGACGCCGACATGTCTTTGCGACGACATTCCTAGGGATAATCCTCATAGGGCCTGCCCGCAGCCACGTTGCCGACCATGGTCACCAAGCCACCCCTGCACCAGCGCCGCCGCGCGCCCACCGCCGATGAACTGGCGGGCATCCCCTGGCTGCCGGTGCTGCTGCCTGCCGAACGCACGCGCGCCGTCGCCGACATCGTGGTCGCCGACGCGCAGCCGGCCGACCTGCTGTGCCGCATCGGCCGGCCGGTGACCTATTGGTTCGGCGTGGTCGAGGGCCTCCTGAAGATGAGCGGCGAGAACGCCGACGGCCAGACCATCACCTTCAGCGGCCTGCCGCCCGGCGGCTGGTTCGGCGAAGGCACGGTGCTCAAGCGCGAGGCCTATCGCTACAACATCCAGGCGCTGCGCAGGAGCGTCGTCGCCGGGCTCCCAGCCGACACCTTCCACTGGCTGCTGGACCACTCGATCGGCTTCAACCGCTTCGTGATGAACCAGTTGAACGAAAGGCTGGGCCAGTTCATCGCCGCACGGGAGATCGACCGCATGGCGAACCCTGATCTGCGCGTGGCGCGCAACCTGGCCGCCTTGTTCAATCCGGCGCTCTTTCCGGGGGTGGGTGAAGTGCTGCGGATCACGCAGCAGGAGCTGGCCTACCTGGTCGGCTTGTCACGGCAACGGGTGAACGAGGCCCTGTCGTCGCTGCAGGAGCAGGGGATGATCAGTGTCGAGTATGGCGGCGTGCGGGTGCTGGACCTGCAGGGCTTGCGCACCAGCATGCGGGCTGCGGCAAGCGCGACCTGAGGCGGCGCTCACCGGCTCACTTGCGGATCGCGCGTGCCGGCGGCCCTGTCTCGCCACGCAGGCTTGGCAAGGCGGCAGCCAGCTTCAAGGCATCGCTGGCCAGCTTGGGCAATTCCATGGGCCGCAGCTTCCTGCCTTCTTCGCTCTCGGGCGTCTTGCGGCGCCAGACGAACAGGTATTCGCCGTTGTGCAAGGCAAAGTGCTTGTCTCCGACGCGCACGCGTTGCAGCCGGCCGGCGGACTTGATGCCGACCTGGACGATGCCCAGCGTGACCTCGTAGCCCGCGGTCGTGCCGCCGGCTTCGCAGTGCACGTCGAGCAGCCAGTAGGGACGCCTCTGGTGGGAACCGCTGATCAGGCGCGGGACGCTGCATTTCGCGGCGTCCTTCCATGTGCTCCACGGCAGCGGCGAGCCGAAGCGCAGGAGGAAGTCCGGTGGCAACAGGCCGCCGTAACGCAGGCCCAGCTCCCGTGCGGCCTCGCTCCATGCGGTGATCGGCGCGTCGCCGCGGTCGCGAAAGATCCGCAGGCAACAGGCGAGCCCGCCCGTCGTGAGGAGCGCCGCGGGAACGAGGGACCCTGGCTTGAGCGCGAACAGCAGTGCGCCGACGAACAGGAACAGGGCAGTGGATGGCCAGACCATGGGCATGTAGCTCATCCTAGGAGGCATGCACGGATTGCCAAGGGGCAGCTTGTCGCCATTTGCCGGGCCGCCACAGGTTGTGCAACGGATTGCATCACGCCGGGCGCTCGATGCTCCGAGTTGGCGAGCACTTGCTGTGGTGCCGCGCGCGCAGGCGCGCTAAGGGCAACCCGCCGGGGCGGAGGGCGCGCGGTTGGCTGCCCGGTTCCAAATGAAACCATTCTCTGGCCCCCCGGGCGGGTCCGTTCTGCTGTCCCCATCGCCCCGCGGCGGGGAGCCGGGCCGGACCCATGCAGAATCCAGCGATGGCCGACGAATCTCCCCCGACTTCCCGCCTCAACAAGCGCATGGCCGAATTGGGCCTCTGTTCCCGCCGTGAGGCCGACGACTGGATCGCCAAGGGCTGGGTGAAGGTGAATGGCGCCGTGGCGCCCATGGGCCTGCAGGTCACGCCCACCGACCGCATCGACGTCGACCCCAAGGCGCGCGGCCAGCAAAGCGAGCAGGTCACCATCCTCCTGAACAAGCCGATGGGTTATGTCAGCGGCCAGCCGGAGGACGGCCACGAGCCGGCCGTGGTGCTGGTGCAGGCGCGCAACCGCTGGCAGGGCGACACCGCGCCGCAGCGCTTTTCTCCGCAGCAGCTCCGGGGCCTGGCGCCTGCCGGGCGGCTGGACATCGACTCCATCGGGCTGCTGGTTCTCACGCAGGACGGCCGCGTGGCCCGCCAGTTGATCGGCGAGGACTCCGGCATGGAAAAGGAGTACCTGGTGCGGGTGGAGTTCGGCGCCGTCACGACCAACGTGCAGGCGGCATTTCCGCCGGCACAACTGGCGCGCCTGCGCCACGGCCTGAGCCTGGACGGCCAGCCGCTCAAGCCCGCCAAGGTGGACTGGCAGAACCCCGAGCAGCTGCGTTTCATCCTGACCGAAGGCAAGAAGCGGCAGATCCGCCGGATGTGCGAGCAGGTTGGCCTGAAGGTGGTGGGCTTGAAGCGCGTGCGCATCGGGCGCATCACCCTGGGGCAGTTGCCGGTTGGGAACTGGCGCTACCTGGCGCCGCACGAACGCTTCTGAATGAAGGACCGCGTCCAGCTACGCGCCATTGCCGCCGGCGTGGCGTGCGCGCTGCTCTCGCTGGCGATCGGCTCCAGCGGCGTCTTGTTCCTGATCGCGATGTACTGGATGCTCGCGGCCACGGGGGTCGCCTTCATCTTCGCTGCCGCGGTGCGCGACTTGATGGACGGGCCGGACATGTACCCGCGCTCGATGAAGGCCATTGCGCGGGCAGCCGAGGACCGGACCCTGCCCAAGGTGCAGCGGCGCATCGCCGTGGCGCTGTACCTGTACATGGTGAGCCTGCTGTTCGCGGCCAGCGCCTTCGTCACGATCGTGCTGGTGAGCTTCATCTTCTTGCGCCAATGACCGGAGCCTTCTCATGAACATCCGTACGCCACTGGCCGGCTTGCTGCTGGCCGGCCTTGCCGCTGCGGCCCAGGCCCAGAGTGTGGTCAACGCCATCTGCAGCACCGACCAGTCGTGGTGCGAGCTGGCCGCGCAGGAGTACACGCGGGCGACGGGCGTGCGGGTGCTGCAGACACGCAAGCCCACCGGCGAGGCGCTGGCGCAGATCCGCGCCGAGGCCGCCAATCCCAAGACCGACCTCTGGTGGGGCGGCACCGGCGATCCGTACTACCAGGCCGCGGAGTTCGGCCTGCTGGACGCGTACCGGCCCGCCTACCTGAACGACCTGCACGGGTGGGCCGTGCGCCAGTACGCCATGAGCCAGAACTTCGTCGGCGGGTTCTACACGAGCGCGATCGGCTTCGGCTGGAACGAGGAAGTGCTGAAGAAGAAAAAGCTGCCGCCGCCCAGGTGCTGGAAGGACCTGCTCGACCCCAGGTACAAGGGCGAGATCGAGACTTCGCACCCGGCCTCCAGCGGCACCGGCTACACCATCGTGGCAGGCCTGGTGCAGATGATGGGCGAGGACGCCGCCTTCGAGTACCTCAAGCAGCTGCACCGCAACGTGACCCAGTACACCCGCAGCGGCACGGCGCAGGCCCGCAGCGTGGCCAAGGGCGAAGTGGGCATAGGCATCAGCTTCATCTTCGGCTTCGACAACGAGCGCGTGACCAACAAGTTTCCGGTGTACGCGGCGGCCCCCTGCGAGGGCACGCCGTACGAGATCGGCGGCATCGCGTTGATCAAGGGCTCGCGCAACCGCGAGGCGGCACGCAAGTACTACGACTGGCTCATGAGCCCGGCCGGCCAGCAGATCGGCGCCCGCGCCAACAGCCTGCAGGTGCCGGCCAACAAGACCTTCAAGCCCGACCCGCGCATTCCCACCATCGAGAGCGTGCGCCTGATCAAGTACGACTTCGAGAAGTACGGCAAAGCCGCGGAGCGCAAGCGGCTGGTGGACCGCTGGGTGCGCGAGGTCGAGTCGCTGCCGCGCTGATGTGGGCAAGCCCAGTGGGTGGCCAGCTTGAGCTCACCTGGTTCGGCGACCACGTCGAAGCAGGGCCGGTAAGCGCTTGAATCCGGCGGACGGCCGGTGCGTCTAGAGCTGTGCGTTCGCCAGCAGGTGATCGCCGAGTGCGTCGACGGCGGCGGCCGTGGGCTCGTCGGCCTGCATCTGCTGCTGCACTTCGTCGAGCATGCGGGGAAACGCAGGATCGTTCAGCACCGCATCGCCGAACTCGCGGGCGAGCTGCCGCTCGAGGAACACCCGCACAGCCTTCTGGCGACGGGCGGGGTCGTCGTCAGCGATCGCCCTGATCCGCTCTGCTGCGGCACTGGTCGCGGCCTCGGTGATGCGGCCCTGGACCACGGCCGCTTGCTTTGCCCCATGCGTGCGCAAACGCGCGGCGTCGCGCAGGGCCGAAAGCTGCGACTGCACGGCGGCGGCCAGCCGCTGGTGGGGATCGATCGTGGTCATGTC
>JAQGMY010000077.1 GCA_028292105.1 Ramlibacter sp. | reverse complement strand
GCCATGATGCTCACGGCGATCTCCGGCGGGGTCTTGCTGCCGATGTAGACACCGATCGGCCCGCGCAGGCGCTGCAGGTCCGCAGCCGTCAAGGCGAAATGTTCGACCATGCGCTGATGCCGCGCTTCGTTGTTGCGGCGGCTGCCGATGGCGCCGACGTAGAAGGCGTCGGTCTTCAGGGCCTCCAGCAAGGCCAGGTCGTCGAGCTTGGGATCATGCGTGAGCGCCACCACGCAGCTGCGGCTGTCGGGCTTGAAGGACAGCACCACGTCGTCCGGCATGTCGCTGACGACCTTCGCGCCGGCCACGCTCCAGGCACCGCGGTACTCCTCGCGCGGATCGCACACCGTCACCGCGAAGCCGCTGAACAGCGCCATGGTCGCCAGGTACTCGGTCAACTGCCCGGCACCGATCAGGAGCATGCGGTACTCGGGGCCGAAAGTGTTGACCAGCACGCCTTGCGCCATGCTCAACTCTTCCGGCGCCTGCGCTTCCGCCAGCGTGACGGCGCCGTCGGCGATACGCACCGAACGCCGCATCAGGCGGCCGGCCTCCAGTGCCTGCACCAGCGTGGCCAGCGTCGCGGCATCGGGGTCGTATTCCAGCAGCAGTTCCAGCGTGCCGCCGCAGGGCAGGCCGAAGCGATGCGCCTCGTCCGCGCTGACACCGTACTTCACCAGCGAAGGCGGGCCCGAAGGCATCTCGTGCCCCGGCCCCTTGGCGGCATACGCCTGCGTGTGGCGATAGATCAGGTCGTCTTCGATGCAGCCGCCGGACACCGAGCCGACCACCGCACCGTCTTCGGCCAGGGCCATGATCGAGCCGATCGGCCGGGGCGAGGAGCCCCACGTCCGCACCACCGTCGCCAGCAGGGCGCGCTTGCCCGCCAGCCGCCAGTCGCGCAGGGTCCGCAGCACCATCACGTCCAGGTTTTCCATCTTCTCTCCCCAAGGCTCAGAAAGCGTAGGCGGCGTTCAGGCCCAGCAGCCAGGTGCGGCCGGGCGCCGGTTCGAAGAAGCGCCGGTTGCCTTCGTTGACGATCACCGAGCCTACGTAGTTCCGGCCGGCCAGGTTGTCGACCCGCACGAATTCCCGTACGGTCCAGCGGTCCACCTTCTGCGTGAGGCCCGCGCGCAGGTTCCACAAGGTCGCCGCGGCGGCGTAGTCGGTGTTGCGGTCGTCCACCGCCATCCGGCCGACGTAGCGCAGCTCCAGGCCCGCTTCCAGGCCCCAGGGCTGGTGCCGCCAGACCAGCTCGGCGAAGGCGCTGGCCCGCGGGATGCCCGGGATGCGGCTGCCCGCAGCCACCAGGGTGTTGGGCGTCGCGCAGGGCGCGGTCACGCAGGTGAGGAAGCTGGAGCGATAGCTCGCATCCAGCCAGGTGAGCGCCGCATAGGTCGACCAGGCATCGGCCCAGCGCCCGGCCAGCACCGCCTCGAAGCCGCGCCGGCGCGTGTCGCCGGCGTTCTGGAAGGTGCTGCGGCCGCCGGTGTTGCTCAGCACGGCGATCTCGTCGGTGGTCCTGGCCTGGAACAGCGCGGCGTTCACCCGCCAGTCCCGCGCCGGCTCCGCCTTGACGCCCAGCTCCCACTGGCGGCTCTCGGCCGGCCGCAGGTTGAAGTTCAGCCCGGCCTGGCCGTTGGGCCGGTAGGCGAGCTCGTTGAAGGTGGGCGTCTCGAAGCCCTTGCCGGCCGAGGCATACACGTTCAGCGCGTCGTTCACGTGGTAGACCGCGCCCAGCACCGGCGTGGTGGCCTGGTAACGGGCCGAGCCGCTGTCGTTGCCGTTGCCCGGCACCACGTAGAGATCGTTCGATTCGAACCTGACGACCGAGTGCCGCACGCCGGCGGTGAGGCTGACGCGTTCGCTCTCCCACTGCGCCTGCGCGTACTGGTCGAAGCTGCCGACCTTGTTGTCCTCGTTGCGCCGCAAGGCCCCCATCACGCCCAGCGTGGGACCGACGAAGTTCAGGTAGCCGCGCCGGTTCTCCTCGAGCGCGTCGCTCATCAAGCCGGCGGTGATGGTCAGCGGCCCACCCGCCAGCCGGGTGCGGGCGATCCACTGCGCGTCCACGCCCTGGTAATTGCGGTCCAGCGAAATCACCCCGCCGGGCGACGTCGGCGGCGTCTGCGTCCCCACCGGGATCGCCTGGAACTGCTCGGTGCCGCGCCGGCCGCGCCACGCGGTGAGCTTGAGCGAGTGCACGTCGTTGACGCGGTGGTCGAGGATGGCGCCGGCCTGCACCTGGTCAACTGACTTGCGGGTGTTGAACTGCAGCGCCGCCGGGCTCGCCTGCCGCGGGTTGGCCTCGAACTCCGCGCGCGTGAGGCCCAGCGGGTCCTGCACGTCGGGCATGTCGACCCCGTTGAAGACGAAGGTCAGGCGCGTGTCATGGGTCGCCTTGAGCTTGACCTTGCCATTGAAGGCATTGCGCTGCGCGGCGCTGTGGTCGCGAAAGCCGTCGGTCTCGAAGTGGGTGGCGCCCAGGTTCCAGTTCCACGCGCCCTCCTCGCCGCCGAAGCGCAGGCTCTGCCGCCGCACGCCGTCGCTGCCGATGGCGGTCGATGCCTCCACCGCCTTGCCGGGACCGCCGTCGGCGGTGAACAGGCTGATCACACCGCCCGAGGAGTTGCCGTACAGGGACGAGAACGGCCCGCGCAGCACCTCGATGCGGTCCGCCGAGGACAGGTCGAAATGCGACACCTGGCCCTGGCCATCCGGCATGGTGGCGGGGATTCCGTCCGCATAAAGCCGCAAGCCGCGCACCCCGAAAGTGGAGCGCGCGCCGAAGCCGCGGATCGAGATCTGCAGGTCCTGGGCGTAGTTCTGCCGGTTCAGCGCGGTCACGCCGGGCACGCGCACCAGCGACTCGGACAGGTTCACCTGCAGCTGGCTGTTGCGCAGCGTGGCACCGTCGATCACGTCGACCGACGCCGCCGTGCCGAACGCGTCCTGCACCACACCTGGCGTGGGCGTCACCACCACCGGCCGCAGGGTCTTCTCCTGCGTCGTCCCCGTCTGTGCGTAGGCCTGCAGCGCCGCGAGGACGGCGACAGCGATGGCTGCTTTCTTCATCTTGTCTCCGGTAAGCCCCCGTAGGCTAACCCAAGGTCAGCGTCTTGCCATCACGAACGACCACAGGGACGGCCGGCCGACGGCGGGCGACAGCATGGGCCGCGCGAATTTCTCAAAATGAAACATGGGGGCAGGGGGAGCGTGGGAGGGGATGGTGCGCGGCGGAGCCGCACACCCTTGTATCTTCTTTCCTGTAGATTTTTAAGAGTTCGGGGCAACCCGGGCGGAGCGGGTGCACGCCGTGCACACCCTTTGGCTAACAGCCTGTGCCGTAGATCCCGCGGCGCCCGCTCCTT
>JAQGMY010000096.1 GCA_028292105.1 Ramlibacter sp. | reverse complement strand
CAGGGACTGGCGCAGGCGCCGGAACGGGCGCCGGCTCGGGCGCAGGTTCAGGAACGGGCGCCGGTGCCGGAACCGGAATCGGCGCAGGCGCAGGGACCGGCACCGGCGCCGCCACGGGCGGCAAAGGCACGGGCGGTGTCGGCACCGGCGGCAGCACTTCGGGGGTCGGCGGCACCGGCGCCGCTTGCGGCCGCTGCAACTGCGTTTCGCTGCGCAGGCTCGGAGCGGGTATGGCGTCCGGCAGCGATGTCTCGCGGCGGGGCCGGCGTGGCTGCCGCTTGCGCGGCTGCGTCAGGTCCGGCAGCGTGTCGGTGGCCTGCAGCGGGATGCTGGATTCCGGCCGCTGGGTGAAGACCGACAGCGGGTCGCCCGGTTCGCCGCGCCGCGCCGGCAAGGTGATCGCCCGACTGCTGCTGTTGGCCGAGGGGGCGCTGGCGGAGAACGGCCGCACCGCTTGATAGACCACGTAGCGCACCGCCTGCTGCGCCGGCGTGTACTGCAGCAGCAGCCAGACGAGCGCGACGTGCAGCGCGCCACTGGTGGCCAGCGCCGTTGGCGACATCCGCTGCCGCGGCAACGGCAGGGCAATGGGGCGATACAGCATGGGGACGGGGGTGCCGAAGATGATCGCACACCGCCGCTTCACCGGCGAATGGAGCGGCGGCGCGGTGGCCGGGCAATGCTGCGTGCGTTTACTCGCCGTCCGGCAGGGACAAAGGCGCGCTGGGATAATCCCGCCATGGTTCGCAAGCCCCGTGTCGTCGTCGGTTTGAGTGGCGGCGTCGACTCCGCGGTCAGCGCGTACCTGCTCAAGCAGCAGGGCTACGAGGTCGTCGCCATCTTCATGAAAAACTGGGAAGACGACGACGACAGCGAATACTGCTCGTCGAACGAGGACTTCGTCGATGCCGCCGCGGTGGCCGACGTGATCGGCATCGACATCGAGCACGTCAACTTCGCCGCCGAATACAAGGACCGCGTCTTCGCCGAATTCCTGCGCGAATACCAGGGCGGCCGCACGCCCAACCCGGACGTGCTGTGCAACGCCGAGATCAAGTTCAAGGCCTTCCTGGACCACGCGATGCGCCTGGGCGCCGAGAAGATCGCCACCGGTCATTACGCCCGGGTGCGCGAGCAGGCCGGCAAGTTCCAGCTGCTGAAAGGTTTGGACGAGAGCAAGGACCAGAGCTATTTCCTGCACCGCCTGAACCAGGCGCAGTTGTCGAAGACGCTGTTCCCCATCGGTGAACTGCGCAAGACCGAGGTGCGGAGCCTGGCCGAAGAAATCGGGCTGCCGAACGCCAGGAAGAAGGACTCCACCGGCATCTGCTTCATCGGCGAGCGGCCGTTTCGCGACTTCCTCAATCGCTACATCTCCAAGGAGCCGGGGCCGATCAAGGATCCGCGCGGGCGCGTGATCGGCAAGCACGAGGGGCTTTCGTTCTACACGCTCGGCCAGCGCCAGGGCCTGGGCATCGGCGGGGTCAAGGAAAAAGGCGCGCAGCGCGGCGGCGGCGAGCACGCGCCCTGGTTCGTGGCGCGCAAGGACCTCGAGAAGAACACCCTGTGGGTGGTGCAGGGTCACGACCATCCCTGGCTGCTGTCGTCGGCGCTCGATGCCGATGACGTGAGCTGGACCGCCGACGAAGCGCCCATGCCGGGCGCCTACTCGGCCAAGACACGCTACCGTCAGGCCGACGCGGCGTGCCTGCTGGCCAACGTCGAGGGCGGCTTCCGGCTGTCGTTCGAAGAGGCCCAGTGGGCAGTCACGCCAGGGCAGTCGGCGGTGCTGTACGACGGCGAAGTGTGCCTCGGCGGAGGGGTGATCGCCGCCTCGACCCCCGTTGCTGCGACTGCGCTGTCCTAGACCCGGTCAGCGCCCGCCCGCAAGTCCGGGCAAACCACATGGGCCGCTCGCCGCCGGCATGTTGCAATCCGTGCTGATTCGGCAAGACGAAACGTTCCCGCCCCGGCGAACGTGCCGCGCAGGAGAACCAACCATGAGCCCGGTGAAATTCAAGGTCGACGGCAAGCCCGTCACGGTCGATGCCGCGCCCGAGATGCCGCTGTTGTACGCGCTGCGTGGCGATCTGGGCATGAACAACCCCAAGTTCGGCTGCGGCCTGGCGCAATGCGGCGCCTGCACGGTGCACCTGGACGGAGAAGCGGTACGTTCCTGCGTGCTGCCGGTGAGCGCCGCCGGCGGCCGCGAGGTCACCACGCTGGCCGGCCTCGGCACGCCGGAGCGGCCCCATCCGCTGCAGGCGGCTTTCCTGGCCGAGCAGGTTCCGCAGTGCGGCTACTGCACCAGCGGCTGGGTGATGACGGCCGCCGCCTTCCTGAAGAAGAACCCGAAGGCGACCGACGCCGAGGTGCGCGACGCCCTCACCGGCCTCAAGTGCCGCTGCGGCACGCACGTGGCGATCCTGCGCGCGATCCGCCGCGCCCAGTCGCAGATGGCAGCCTGAAGGAGCAGCGCGATGATCGATTCGAACAGCTTCACCCTGCAGCGCCGCGAGCTGCTGCACGCCGCCGGCGCCCTGGTGGTCTCGGCACTGGCCCCGATCAGCGCGCTGGCGCAGGCCGGCGCCAGCACCACCAAACCGGCGCTGGCGCCGGAGGAACTCGACTCCTGGGTCGCGATCCTGCCGGACGGGCGCATCAACGCGTACTACGGCAAGGTCGACCTGGGCCAGAGCCTCGAGGTGGCGATCGCCCAGATCGTGGCCGAAGAACTCGATGTCGGCGTCGAGCGCGTGCACGTGCTGATGGGCGACACCTCCACCTCGGTCAACCAGGGCGGCGCTTCCAACGC
>JAQGMY010000450.1 GCA_028292105.1 Ramlibacter sp. | reverse complement strand
TTCTCGATCAACTGGTGCAGTTCGGCGAAGTCCGGCTCGCCGACATAGCGCTTCACGATCTCGCCCTTCTTGTTGACGATGTACGAGGTTGGCGTCAGCTGCACGTCGCCCCAGGCCTTGGCGACCGCGCCGGTGTTGTCGATGGCGACGTTGAAAGGCAGCTTGCGCGTCTGGGCGTAGTTCACCACGTACATCGGCGGGTCGTAGCTCATGGCCACGGCCATGTGCTCGTAGCCCTTGGCGTGGTACTTGTCGAAGGTGGAGACCATCTTCGGCATCTCGGCCACGCAGGTGACGCAGCTGGTGGCCCAGAAATTCACCAGCGTGACCTTGCCCTTGAGGTCCGCCGTGGTCTTCTTCGAGCCGTCCAGCAGAACGAAGGTGCTTTCGGGCGCGGCCGACGCGCCGCCCGCCACGAACAACGCCGCGGCGGCGGCTATCGCCACACCCACCGCCCCCAGCATCCAGCTTTTCTTCATGATGGATTGGATTGTCCCTCAGCAGGGAAGTTCTTGCCTGACTGGCGACAGATGGCGCCGGTCAGGCGCATTCCAGCAGGACGCGGGTCAGCTCGGCGGGCGCGCTGACCATCGGGTCATGGCCGGTCGGCAGTTCAACGATGCGGATGCCGCCGCCGCCCGACCAGGCGCCGTCCCAGAACTTCGGATCGCGTACCCGCGGCCGGATCGAGTCGATCGTCCCCAGCCGCGGCTTGACGCAATCGACGAAGGTGCGGGGCACGCTCGCCACCCGTTGCGCGTCGAACTGCAGGGGCGCCTGGTAGGTATGGCCCGGGTGCGCCGTCTGGCGCCGCTGGACCCAGGCGTGGTCCGCGTCCGCCAGGCCGAACACGGCGGGGTCCGGCGCCGGAAAGCTGTAGTCGGGCGAGGACTGGGCCGCCAGCAGGCGCGCCTCGCGGGTGGCACTCGCGTGGGTGCTGCTCCAGCTTTCGCCGGGCTTGGGCACCACTGCATCCACGTAGACCAGGTGACGCAGCCGCTGCGGCATGCGGTCGGCGATGGCCGTGCCTATCATCCCCGCGTACGAATGCACCGCCAGCACGACCTGCGTCATCTCCTCGGCCACGATGGCGTTGGCGACGTCGGCGATGTGCGTCTCCAGCGTGATCAGGGAAGACATCAGGTGGACACGTTCGCCGACGCCGGTGAGCGTCACGGCGTGGGCCCGGTGGCCTTGCGCGTGCAGCGCATCGACCACGCGACGCCAGCACCAGCCGCCATGCCAGGCGCCGTGAACCAGAACGAAATCAGCCATCAGAGCACCTCCTGCGCACGCAGCGCCGCCACTTTTTCCGCGTCCCATCCCAGCACCTCCGCCAGCACCTCCTGCGTGTGCTGTCCCAGCAGCGGCGGCGGCCGGTCCGTGCGCACCGGCGTGCCACCCAGCTTGAGAGGGCTGCCGACCAGGTCGACCTGGCCGGCCAGCGGATGCTGCCACGCATGCACCATGCCGCGCTCGCGCACCTGCGGATCGGCGAAGACTTCGGCCAGGTTGTTGATGGCGCCGCAGGGCACCTTGGCCGCCTCCAGCGCCGACAGCCAGTCGGGCTTGCTGCGGCTGCGCATGACCTGCTCGAGCAGCGGGACCAGCACGGCGCGATTGCGCACCCGGTCCTGGTTGCGGGCGAAACGAGGGTCGGCGGCCAGTTCCGGCTGCCCCGCGACCGTGCAGAACTTGGCGAACTGGCTGTCGTTGCCCACCGCCAGGATCAGGTGGTCCTTGCTGCCGTCGGCCGCCGCCGCGACTTCGAACACCTGGTAGGGCACGATGTTCTGGTGCGCGTTACCGGCGCGGCCGGGCACCTTGCCGCTCACCAGGTAGTTGGCCCCCAGGTTGGCCAGCATCGCGACCTGCGTGTCCAGCAAGGCCATGTCGACGTGCTGGCCCTCGCCGGTGCGTTCCGCGTGGCGCAGGGCGGCCAGGATCCCCACCGCTGCGTACATGCCGGTGAAGAGGTCGGCCACCGCCACCCCCACCTTCTGCGGCCCGCCGCCGAGATCGTCGCGCTCCCCGGTGATGCTCATCAAGCCGCCCATGCCTTGCACCGCGTAGTCATAGCCGGCGCGATCCCGGTAGGGGCCGGTCTGGCCGAAGCCGGTCACGCTGCAATACACCAGGGCCGGATTCAGGGCCTTCAGGGATGGGTAGTCGAGCCCATAGCGCGCCATGTCGCCGACCTTGAAGTTCTCGACGAACACCTGGCAATGCGGCACCAGCGCCCGGATCACGGCTTGCCCTTCGGGCCTGGCGATGTCGCAGGTGACGGACCGCTTGTTGCGGTTGGTGCCAAGGTAGTAGGCGGCCTCGGCGGTGTCCTGGCCGGCGCTGTCCTTGAGGAACGGCGGCCCCCAGGTGCGCGTGTCGTCGCCGGTGCCCGGTCGCTCGATCTTGATCACGTCCGCGCCCAGGTCCGCCAGCGTCTGGGTGCACCAGGGGCCGGCGAGCACGCGCGACAAGTCCAGCACGCGGATTCCATCGAGAGCATTCATGCGCGCATTATGGGAGACCCATAATGCGCGGCAGCGGCTCCCAGAAGCCGTCCGCCTTCCATCTAAAGACAAATCCCGATGACCCTGCTCGCGCGCCGCCAGGCGGTCGTGGTGTTCCTGGCGTTTGCCCTCGCCTATTTCTTCGCCGCCGTGCTGCGGGCGATCACCGCCACGCTGTCGCCGGTGCTTACTGCCGAATTCCACCTCGATGCGGGTGACCTCGGCCTGCTGGCGGGCGGCTACTTCCTGGGCTTCGCCGTGATCCAGTTGCCCCTGGGCACCTGGCTCGACCGCCACGGTCCGGGCAAGGTGATCCTGCGCTTCGTCGCGCTGGCCATCCTGGGTTGCGGCGCCTTCGCACTGGCCGACAGCTTCCCCACCCTGCTGTTGGCGCGCGTGCTTTGCGGGCTGGGCGTGAGCGCCTGCCTGATGGCGCCGCTGACCGGCTTTCGCCGCTGGTTCCCGCCGGCGATCCAGTTGCGCACCAACTCGTGGATGCTGATGACCGGCTCCTTCGGCATGGTGGCGGCTACCGTGCCGGTGCAGTGGCTGCTGCCGCAGGTCGGCTGGCGCCCGCTGTTCTGGGGCCTGGCCGTGCTGATGGCGCTGTCGATGCTCGCGATCGCCTGGCGCGTGCCCGACTGGACCCAGGGCGACGACAAGAGCGCCGGCGCGCCGCGCGGCAGCTACGGGCCGGTGTGGCGGCACCGATACTTCTGGCAAATGGCGCCGATCGGCTTCTGCACCTACGGCGGCATGATCGCGATCCAGTCGCTCTGGGCCGGCCCTTGGCTGGTGCGCGTTTCCGGCTATGCCCCGGAAGCGGCGGCACGCGGCCTGTTCATCATCAACATGTCGATGCTGGTCACCTTCTGGA
>JAQGMY010000447.1 GCA_028292105.1 Ramlibacter sp. | reverse complement strand
TTGGCGAACGACTGGCTCGAGTTGCTGCATGCCAACGAGGTCGACTTCACCCTGGCCTGGCGCCGCCTGGCCGACGCCGCGGCAGGGGATGCATCGTCGCTGGAGGCCTTGTTCGGCGATGCGACCGCGCTGCGCGAGTGGCTGGCGCGTTGGCGCGCCAGGATGGCCAGCGAGGGCGCGGTTTCGCCGCAAGCGCGCGCCGACGGCATGCGCCGCGTCAACCCCTGGATCATTCCGCGCAACCATCGCGTGGAAGAAGCGCTGGAGGCGGCGACCAGGGGCGACCTGAAGCCGTTCGAGCGGCTGCTGTCGGCACTGCGCGATCCTTACGAGGAACGGCCGGAGCACGCCGCCTATGCCGAGCCTGCAGCCGCCGAGGTGACCGCCTCCTACCAGACCTTCTGCGGGACCTGAACCTTGCCCTCCGACCACTTGAACATGCATCTTTCCCGCCGTGCGCTGCTGCTCGCACTGACCGCCGGCGCAAGCGGGCCTGCAGCATTTGCCCAAGCGCTGCTGCCGCGCGACTCCAGCGTGCCGGGCGGCATCGCGCTGATCCCGCTCGGGCCCGGCGGCGAGCGCCCGTCGGCGCATCAGGGGCAGCTGCCATTGCTGGTGACAGGTGACGCCTCGGCGTGGACCGCGGTCGTCGGCATTCCGCTGGGCGCGTCCATCGGCCGGGCGCAGATCCAGGTGCAAGCCGCAGCCGGCCCGCTGCGCACCCTGGAGTACACGGTGGGGCCCAAGAAGTACCTGGAGCAGCGGCTGACGGTGGCGCCGGGGCAGGTAGAGCTTGCGCCGGCGGACCTGGCGCGCCATGAGCGCGAACGCGAACACCAGGCCCAGGTCATGGCCACTTTCTCACCGCCGACGCAGGGCACTGCCCTGGACATGGTGGCTCCGGTGGCGGGAAGGCGCTCCAGCTCCTTCGGGCTGCGCCGCGTGTTCAACGGCCAGCCGCGCGCGCCGCATGCCGGCATGGACATCGCGGCGGCGTCGGGCACGCCGGTGAAGGCGCCGCTGCCGGCGAAAGTGCTCGACACCGGTGACTACTTCTTCAATGGCGGCACTGTCTGGCTGGACCACGGCGGCGGGCTGCTCACGCTGTACTGCCACCTGAGCGAGACCAGCGTCCAGCCGGGCGACGTGCTGCGCACCGGCGAGGTGCTGGGCGCGGTCGGGGCGACGGGCCGGGCAACCGGCCCGCATCTGCACTGGGGCGTGCTGCTGAACCGGACCATGGTGGACCCGGCGCTGTTTCTGTCGGCCTGAGGCGCTGGGCTGCAGGCTAGGGCTTGACGAAGCGCAGCACGAATTCGTCCTTCGGCATGGCCGGCTCGGGCGTGTTGCGGTCACGCGGGTCGGCGGGGTTGCGCAGGAAGTCGCCGCGGGCGGCCAGGCGGAATCCGGCGGCTTCCACTTCGCGCACCACGAATTCCTCTTCGACGCGGTGCAAGGTGCCGGACTCGGAGATGCCGGTGCCCGCGCGGCCGGCGTGATCCGCGATCACGTACATCCCACCCGATTTCAGGCCGCGGAGCACGGCGCGATTCATCTGCGCCCGGTCGACGCCGAGATGCCCGAGGTCGTGATAGTTGAAGATCAAGGTGACCAGGTCGAGCCTGCCCGCCAGTTCCGGCGGCACCGGATCCTCGAAGGGGCGCGTGACGGCCTCCAGCACGCCGGCCAGCGCCGGATTGCGCATGCGCTCGGGCAGCGTGGCCATGGGCGCCGGGGCCGTGGTCGGCGCGGGTGCGGCGGCGCCTTCCGGCTGCGCCGGCGGCATGCGGGCCGGCCCGCGCGGCACGGACTGTGCATAGACCTTGCCGCCTGGCGAGACTGCTCGCGCCAGCAGTTCGCTGGTGTAGCCGCGCCCGGCGCTCAGGTCTTGCACCACCATGCCGGGGCGCACCCCGATGAAGGCCAGGAACTCGGCAGGCTTGCGCCGCACGTCGTTGGCGCGGTCGGCGGCGCTGCGGTCCGGCGCGGCCACGATCGCCGCGTAGCGGCCGGTGTCGGGTGCGCTCGGGCCGTTGGCGCATGCAGCGGCGGCAAGGGCGAGGGCGACTGCGAAGAGATGGCGCATGGTTCTTTTTCCTACTTCCGGTTCATGGACAAGGCCAGCGGCTGCCAGCGCTCCACCTCGCTGCGCACATAGCTGGTGAAGGTGGCGGCGTCCCAGTCCCTGGTCTCGATCGCCTCCAGCTGGAGGACCTTGCGGGCGGCTTCGGTCTTCAGGCCGCGGCGGACCTCGGCATTGAGTCTCTCGACGATCGCGGCCGGCATCCCCGCCGGCCCGGACAGCGAGAACCAGGTTGTGGCCGTGAGCTGGGGATAGCCCTGCTCGGCGAACGTGGGTATGGCCGGATAGTCCACCAGCCGCGATTCGGCGGTGAGTGCCAGCGGCCGCAGCTTGCCGGCCTGGATCTGCGCGTTGGCAGTCGTGAAGGTCGTGAAAGCTGCCGGGATCTGTCCGGCCACCAGGTCGGCTATCGCCGGCGATGCGCCCTTGTAGCTGATGTGCGTGTTGTTGCCGCCCACGGCGCGCCAGAACAACTCGCCCAGCAAGTGCGCGTGCGTGCCCTGGCCCGGCGAGCCCCAGGACACGCCATCCTTGTTCTGCTTCGCATATGTGGCGAGCTCGCGCAGGTTGCTGACCGGCAGCGAAGGATGGACTGCGACGACGGTGGGCGGTCCACCGAGCATGGCGATGTGGGTGAAGTCCGTCAGCGGGTTGTACGCCTTGGTCTCCACCGGTGCGATCACGTGCGAGCCGATGCCCGAGACCACCAGCGTGTAGCCGTCCGGCGCCGACTTGGCCACCAGGTGCGAGCCGATCGAGCCACCGCCGCCGCTGCGGTTGTCGATCACGAAGGCTTGCTTGAACACGGTCTGCAGGTGGGCCGAGACCAGGCGGCCGAGCGTGTCGGCGGAGCCCCCGGCGGCATACGGCACCACCACCCGGACTGCGTGGTCCGGCCAGCGCGCAACCGCTGCGGCATCGGCCGGCCTGGGCACTTGCTGCGCCTGTGCCGCGCGAGTCAGCAGGGTGCCGCCGGCCAGGCAGGCCAGCGTGCCGGCCGCGCCGAAACGCAGCATCTCCCTGCGGTCCGCGCGGGCAGGCTGGTCGTGCTTGGCCATGCTGTCTCCTGCTGTTGTTCTGGTGAGGGAACCCGCGAGGCGATGCTACATTATTCGAGGAACTTGCCGCACCGGAGGCCTGAAAGCGATGACCGATTTCCGCGCCGCCGTGGCCGTCGCTCCGGGCCGGACCGAACTGCGGCAACTCGCCGCGCCGCCGGTCACGGACACCACCGGGCTGCTGCGCGTCGCGATCACCGGCGTGTGCGGCAGCGACTGGGGCTACTACCAGAACCTTCCGGCCAGTCGCGGGCCGCTGATCCTCGGCCACGAAACCGTCGGCCATGTGCAGGCACTGGGGGCCACCGCGGCTGCCAGGTGGGGCGTGCAGGAAGGCGACCTCGTCGCCCTCGAAGAGTACCTGCCCTGCGGCCACTGCGAGTTCTGCCGCAGCGGCGACTTCCGGCTGTGCGATGCGACCGACTGGCGACTCGGCGGCCTGCGCTACGGCGCCACCGCGCTGTCGATCGCCCCGGGCGTCTGGGGCGGCTTCGGCCAACTGCAGCACCTGCACCTGAACACGGTCTTCCATCGCGTGCCCGAGGGCGTCAGCGCGCGCCATGCGGCGCTGGCGCTGCCGCTGGCCAACGGCATCGAATGGACCTACCTGCAGGGCGGCGCCGGCCCGGGGCAGACGGTGGTGGTCCAGGGGCC
>JAQGMY010000415.1 GCA_028292105.1 Ramlibacter sp. | reverse complement strand
GCCTCAACCCGAAGATGTTCAACAGCTTCCTCGATGGCTCCAAGCCCTCGATCGAGAGCACCGCGGTCGCCAATGCCACCGGCCTGACGGTGCCGAGCAACGGCCTGCTCTATCCGCCGGCCAGCGTCGAAGACATCCCCTACGTCACCCGGCCGATCAGCGAAGGCGGCGTGCTGGAACGCAAGGGCATGGTCGAAGTGATCTCGTCGCTGGAAGCCGACGGCCGCAAGATCCCCTACGACATCCGCATGGGCGTGTGGGTCACGGTCGAAGCGGAGACCGAATACATCAAGAACTGCTTCGAGGAATACAACGCGCACACCGATCCCACCGGCCGCTACTTCACCCTGTACAAGCGCTGGCACCTGATCGGGCTGGAGGTCGGCATGTCGGTGGCGAGCGTGGCGCTGCGCGGCGAGCCGACCGGCGTCGCCACCTGCTGGAATGCCGACGTGGTCGCCACCGCCAAGCGCGACCTCGCGCCCGGCGAGATGCTCGACGGCGAAGGCGGCTACACGGTCTGGGGCAAGCTGTTGCCGGCCGACAAGTCGGTGCAGATGGGCGGGCTGCCGCTCGGCCTGGCGCACGACGTCAAGGTGGTTCGCGCCGTGAAGAAGGGCCAGAGCCTCAGCTGGAGCGACGTCGCCATGGACACCACCACCCACGCCTACAAGATCCGGCGCGAGATGGAACAAGGCTTCGCGCCGCGCGTGCTGAAAGCCGCCTGACAGCCAGCGGCGGTCGCGCGTCCGATGATGCGCGACCACTTGCAAGGAACCGCCATGCAGATTGCCATCCTCGGCACCGGCGCCATGGGATACCCCATGGCGCGCCGCCTGTGCGAAGCCGGCCATGCCGTGCACGCCTGGAACCGCAGCCGCGAAAAGGCGCAGCGGCTGGCGCCGCTCGGCGCCACCGTCCACGGCCAGGCCGCCGATGCGGTCAGGCAGGCCGACTTCGTGGTCTGCATGCTGGAAAGCGGCCCGGTGATCGAAGAGGTGCTGTTCCGCCAGGGCGCGGCCCAGGCGATGCGCCCCGGCACCCTGTTCATCGACATGGCCTCGATCCAGCCGCGCGAGGCGCGCGACCACGCTGCCCGGCTGGCGGAGCACGGTGTCGCCCAACTCGACGCGCCGGTCTCCGGCGGCACGGTGGGCGCCGAGAACGGCACGCTGGCCATCATGGTCGGCGGCAAGGCCAGCGACTTCGAGCGCGCCTTGCCGGTACTCCAGGTGTTCGGCCGCGCCACCCACGTCGGGCCCAACGGTGCGGGCGAACTTGCCAAGCTGGCCAACCAGATGATCGTCGGCATCACCATCGGTGCGGTGGCCGAGGCGCTGCTGCTGTGCGCCAAGGGCGGCGCCGACATGGGCAAGGTGCGCGAAGCCATTGCCGGCGGCTTTGCCGACAGCCGCATCCTGCAGGTGCATGGGCAGCGGATGGTGGAGCGGGACTTCGCACCGCGCGCCAAGATCGCCATCCAGCTCAAGGACATGCGCAACGCGCTGGCCACCGCCGAGGAAATCGGCTTCGACGCGCCGATCACGGACCTGTTCGAGCAGCTCTATGCGCAGGCCGCCGAACACGGCCTCGACAACCTCGACCACTCCGGTCTTTTCGTCGAACTGGCCTCGCGCAATGGCCTCGAATGAGCCCGCCGCGGCCGGAGCCGCTTTCGATTGCGTTAGAATGGCGTTCGTCGTGGGGGGGTAGCTCAGCTGGGAGAGCGTCGCGTTCGCAATGCGAAGGTCGGGAGTTCGATCCTCCTCCTCTCCACCACCATGTTTCCAAGGCCTTGCACTGCAAGGCCTTTTTCTTTTGCGCACGCCAAGCCTCTCGTCGTCGCAGAGGCTGGCGGCCTTGCGGCGCTAGCTGTTCAGCTTGAAGCCGGTATCGGCGACGACTGCCTTCCACTGCAGGATCTCCGCGCTCAGGAACTTCGAGAACGGCTCCGGGCCGCGCGTCATCGGATCGATGAAAGCGCCCGCCAGCTTCGCCTGGACTTCGGGCGAGTCCAGCACCTGCGACAAGGCACCATTGAGCCGCTTCATCACGTCTGCCGGAGTCCTGGCAGGAGCCAGAATGCCGTACCAGCTGCTCACCACGATGCCCGGCACGCTCTCGGAGAAGGTCTGGACGTTGGGCAGCTTGGGGTCGCGCGCGGCGGTGGCGATCGCCAGCACCTTGAGCTTGTTCGCCTGGATGTGGGGCATGCACGCGGGGATGGAGTTGATCACCAGCGGAATCTGGCCGGCGACGGCGTCCGACAGGGCGGCTCCACCACCCTTGTACGGCACGTGCACCAGTTCCAGCCCGGTCTTGAGCTTGAGCATTTCGTAGAGCAGATTGGGGCCCGTTCCCTGGCCAGGCGTGCCGACGCCGATCTTGCGCGTCTGTTCCCGGGGTAGCGCCAACAACTGCTTGAGCGAGTTGGCGGGGAAGGACGGGTGGGCGACCAGCAGTTGCGGCGACGAGCCGATGAGCGTGAGCGGCGCGAAATCGGTGACCGGGTCGTAAGGCGACTTCGGATACACGGCGGCGTTGGTGGCGTGGGCGGCATCTCCCAGCAGCAAGGTGTAGCCGTCGGCCTGGCTCTTGGCGACCGCGTCGGTGCCGATCAAGCCGGAGGCGCCGGGCTTGTTGTCGACGATCACGGTCATGCCGGCTGCGTCGGACAGCTTCTGCGCGATCAGGCGCCCGACAAAGTCGGAACCGCCACCCGGTCCGTACGGCACGACCAGCCGGATCGGGCGGTTCGGGAAATCCGTGGCCCGCGAGGCCGGGCTGACCGAGACGGCCGCAATGGAAAGGCCGGACGCGACAAAGTCGCGGCGAGACATCAGCGTCATCCTGGAACTCCTTGTTGTTGGATGTGAAGAATCGAATCAGCAAGCGGACTGCTGCCGCCTGAAGGCATCAGCTTGCCGGCCACCGCCCGCACTGCCGCAAGCGCCACCTCCACCGCGGCGTCGTCGGTGTGCCGGTGGGTCACCAGGCGCAGCCGCCGATCGCCCCATGCACGAACCAGCACGCCGGCGCGACCGAGTTCCTGCACCCAGGCACTGCTGTCGTGTCCAGCTGGCGGCAACTCCAGCAGCACGATGTTGGTCGCCGGTGCACTCGCGCGCAGCGCGGGGTGGATGCCGTTCAAGCCCTGGCTCAGGCGACGCGCCCGATCGTGGTCCTCGGCGAGCCGGGCGGGCATGACCTGCACGGCCTCCAGGCCAGCCGCCGCCATCACGCCGACCTGGCGCTGGGTTCCTCCCAGCATCCTGCGCAGCCGCCTGGCTCGGGCTACGGTGGCCTGCGGTCCCGCCAGCAACGCTCCCGCCGGCGCACTGAGTCCCTTCGAGAGGCACAGCGAAACGGTGTCGGCCGTGCGCGCCAGCACGCGGACGGGCAGGTCGAGGGCGACCGCTGCATTGAACAGGCGCGCGCCGTCGAGATGCACGCAGGCGCCGCGGCTGCGCGCGAGCTCGCTCACCGCCTGCATGTGCGCCAGGGGCAGCACGGCCCCGCCCGCGTTGGTGTGCGTCGTTTCCATGCACACGAGCGCGGTCCTGAGGGGCGCGGAAGGCGCCAGCGCCTGCTCCAGGGCGGCGACGTCCATGGCCCCGGCCACGCCCGGCAGGCCGGCATAGAACAGGCCGGTCAGCGTCGCACCGCCTCTCTCCGACGTGAACATGTGGGACGTCGACTCGAGGACGACCTGCGCCTGCCGCTCGGCCTGCGAGAGTGCCGCCAGGAGATTGGCCATGGTGGCCGTCGGCACGAACAGGGCCGCTTCCTTGCCGAGCTCGTGCGCAACCACCGCCTCCAGTTCGCGCGCCGTCGGGTCGCCGTCCAGGCCGTCGTCGCCCAGGGGAGCCATTCGCATGCGCTCGTACATCGCCAAGGTCGGCTGCGTGACCGTGTCGCTGCGCAGGTCGACCAGCAATGCTTGCGGGAGGAGCGGGAGAGTCTGGCGATCGCTGGGGGTCATCGCCCGCGAGTGTTCCAGAAGCAGGTCAATCCACAAAATGCGTCTTCCACAGCGCGCCATACAATTCTGATATGACCACTCGCCGCATCGGCTTGAAGCACGTCGAAGCGTTCCGGACGGTGATGCAGGCCGGATCGATGACCGAGGCGGCGCGCCGCTTGCACACCTCGCAACCGCAAATCAGCCGGCTGGTCTCGCAGCTGGAGGCCATCGTTCGCTTCGCGCTGTTCGAGCGCAGTGGGACCCGCCTGCTGCCCACGCTGGACGGCAAGCGCTTTTTCGAGGACGTGGAGAAGACCTTCGTCGGCCTGGCGGGGCTGGATGCGGCGGCTGCCAACATCCGCTCGTTCGGCGGCGACCGCCTCAGCGTCGCGGCCATGCCGCGCCTGGCAGGCGGCCTGCTCACGCGGGCGGTCGCGCAGTTCAAGCGGGAGCACCCCGACACGCTCGTCACCATCCGTTCCGGCGGCGCCGCAGCGGTGGACAGCTGGGTGAGCTCCGGTTTGTGCGATGTGGGACTCGCCGTGCTCTATGGCGAAGCGCCCGGGCTGCGGGTGGAAACACTGCTGACGATGGACTGCGTGGCCGTGCTGCCCAAGGGCCACAGGCTCACCAGGCTGCAACGCGTCCAGGCCTCCGACCTCGAGGGCGAGGCGTTCATCTCGTTTCCGGTGGGAAGCGTGCCTCGTGAGCGCATGGACCAGGTGCTTGCCGCCGCCGGCGCGAAGCCGCGGACAGCGGTGGAGTCCGATCTCGGGGCCTCTGTCTGCGCCCTGGTCGCCGCCGGGCTGGGGGTCAGCCTGATCAACCCGCTGGCGGCGCTGGAAGAGCACCGCATTTCCGACGTGGAACTTCGCCCTTTCACGCCTTCGGTGCCGGTCAGCCTGGCGTTCCTGTTCCCGCCGCATGCGTCGGCGTCCCGGCTGGTGACCGCCTTCACCGACCATGCCCGCCGCGTGATCGCGCCCGAGCTGGCCGTGATCGCGTCGCTCACCGCCGGCTGATCACGAGATCCACCGAGCGACGGCCCTTCGTGCTTACTGCGGCTCGATGTTCGCGTCCTTCGCGAGCTGCACCCACTTGCGCACTTCGCTGGCGACAAAGCCCTTCAGCTGCGCCGGCCCCATGACCATCGGCTGCATGCCCGTGGCGGCGAGTTTTTCGCGCAGCTGCGGGTCCTTCAGTGCGTCGCCGATGGCGCTGCCCAGTTTGTCGACGGTCGCCCGCGGCATGTTGGGCGGTCCGAACACCGCCAGCCAGGCGGTGATGTCAAAGCCCGGCAGCGTCTCGTTCAGTGCCGGCCAATCCGGCACCAGCTGGGCGCGCTTGGACGAGGTGACACCCAGGGGCCGCAGCTTTCCGCCTTTCACCTGCGGCAGGGCATTGCCGAGGTCGACGAAGGTGAAGTCCACAACGCCGCCGATCGTGTCCGTCACGGCGAGCGGAATGCCTTTGTAGGGCACTGCCAGCACGTTCACCTTGGCGAGCTTGTTCAGCAGGGCGATGCTGGTCTGCGAGCTCGCGGACCCGTACCCTGCGCTCAGTTTGCCTGGGCGTTCGCGCAGGTACGCGAGGAATTCGGCCAGGTTCTTCGCCGGGTGATCGGCGCGCACCATCAGCACCAGCATGCTCTCGCCGACCCCGGCGATGGGCGTCAGATCCTTCTGCGGGTCGTACGGCATGTTCTTCAGCAGCGCCACGTTCGATGCGGCGGGCGAGTTGGATGCGAACAGGAGGGTGTGCCCGTCCGGCGCGGCACGCACCACGTCCATGGCCCCGATGGATCCGCCCGCGCCCGGCTTGTTGTCCACCAGGATGGTCTGGCCGAGCGCCGCCTGCAATTGCTGCGACAGGATGCGCGCCCCGATGTCGGTGCCGCTGCCTGGGGGAAATGGCACGACCATCCGGACGGGCTTGTCCGGATGGCCTTGCGCCTGGGAAGCCGCGACTGCGGCGAGACCCAGCGCGAGCGCCATGGCCTGGAAGATCCTGCGTCTCATTGTCTTCGTCTCCTTGGGGTTTGGATGGTCAGTCATGGGGCGGCAGCCAGTGCGCCGGCACCTGAACGCGCATCTCGAGCGCTCGCTGGCCATAGGCCTTGCCCAGCGCGTCGATGCGGCGCGTCGCCATGCCACCGCCGCCCAGCGCGTTCTGCATGACGAAGTTGAAGGCGCCGAGCCCAGGCGCCTCGAAGCGCTCCACCGGGCCTTGCACGGCGTCGCCGAAATGCGCGCGCATGCGTTCGCAGGTGAGCTCGCGGCCGAGATGCGCGTAAAAGCGCGGGTCGCGGCAAAGGATGGCAACGTTGGACGTGTCGCCCTTGTCCCCCGAGCGCGCATGCGCGACCCGGGACAGGGCCACTTCGACCAGGGGGCCGTCGTCCGCCGCCGCGGCTTCGGTCCCAGGCACGGCAGCTGGCGGCGGGCTCGCCTCACCGCGGGGAACATCCACTGCAAAAGCCGCTTCATCGGCGACGGTCACGCGCGGCGCGGGCAGCCGCGCCTTGTCGACAAGGAAGGTGTACAGCCGCACCACCGGCGAGGCCTTGGGTCGCCCGCCGATCAGGGCCGCCGTTCCCGGCGCGAAGCTGATGCCCGAGGAGCCGACTTCGCGCGCCAGGCTGTCCATCGCCTTCGGGTCTGCATGGTCCACCACCAGCCGCAGCACCACTTCGCGACTGGCCCGGGCGAGCGACTGGCTGCCGTAACTTGCCTCCGCGCCCAGCACTTCAACGTGGGTCGCGCTGAAGTCCGGCAATGCGCGGGCCCGCAGGTGCATGCGGGCGCGCTCCAGCAGGGCGTCGGCAGTGCGTTCCGCCTTGCGGGCCGCGTCCGTGCCGACGATGCACAGAAGTGCGGTGGCGCGAAAGCCATCCTGGAACGTGGCCGACACCTTGTACCGGGACGGCGCAGGCCGGCCGCGCACGCCGCTCACTTCGACGCGGTCCGGCCCCGCTTGGGCCAGCCGCACCTGCGAGAAATCTGCCACCACGTCGGGCAGCACGTATGCGGCCGGATCCCCGACCTCGTACAGGACCTGCTCGCCCACCGTGGCGGGCGTGACCAAGCCGCCAGTTGCTGCAGGTTTGGTAACGGCAAAGCGGCCGTCCTCCCGGCATTCGGCGATCGGGTAGCCGATGGCGGCCCAATCCGGCACGCTTTCCCAGTCGGTGAAGATGCCGCCGGTGGCCTGCGGGCCGCACTCCAGCAGGTGCCCGACCAGGCTGCCCGCCGCGAGCCGGTCGTGGTCGTCGCTGCGCCAGCCGAACTCGTGCATCAGGATGCCGAGGGCCAGCGCGCTGTCCGCACAGCGACCGGTGACGACGATATCCGCGCCCGCTGCGAGCGCGGCAACGATCGGCAGCGCACCCAGATAGGCATTGGCGGTCAGCAGGCGTCGCGGCAGCGGCTCGCCCCGCATCCATTCGCGCACGCCCTCGGCGCGCAGTTCTTCGACCAAGGGCAGCAGGTCGTCCCCCTCCACGGCAGCGACGCGCAGCGACACCCCCTGCGCTCGGCACGCAGCCTCCAGCGCCTGCTTGCAGCCGATCGGGTTGACCCCGCCGCCGTTGGTGACCACCTTGACGCGCCCGGCGGCAATGGCGGGCAGGTGCGGTTGCAGGTAGCCGATGACGTCAGGCGGGAAGCCCGCGGCCGGGTCCTTCATGCGCGCCCGGGCCAGCAGGGACATCGTCACTTCCGAGAGGAAGTCCATCATCAGGTAATCGACCTGCGCGCCCAGCAACTGCGGCACGCCGATCGGGCTGTCGCCCCAGGCGCCGCTGGCGCCTCCGATCCGGACGGTGCGGCTCATGGCTGCACCTGCGCGAGCTGGTGGGCGCGGTTGTGCTGGCCCAGGGCCGGCGCAGCGGTTTCGGAGCCCGCCCGCCGTCCATCGATCGTGAGCGGCAGTGCCGTGAGCGCGAAGCCGGCATCGGCCATCGGCTGCGCCATCTCCAGCGCCTGCACATGCGGATGCGCGATCGCTTCGCCCACCGTGTGCACCGGTGCGCAGGGCACGCCCACCCGGGCGAAGCGTTCCAGCCAGCGCGCACGGGGCTGGCCGCGCAGCAGGGGGCGCAGTTCGGCGAGCAGCGCCTGCTTGTTCTGCAGCCGGGCGCGGTTGGTGGCGTAGCGCTCGTCGTGCAGCCATTGCGGCTGCGCCAGTTCCCCGGCGAGCTTGGCGAACAGCCGGTCATTGCCGCAGCACACGAGCAGCGGGCCGTCGGCGGTATCGAACGCCTCGTACGGCACGAAGCCGGGATGCCCGGAGCGATGGCGCTCCGGCAGTTGCTCCCCGTTGAGGAGCGCGTCGGACTTCTGCGCGTTCCAGGACAGCGCCGTCTCCAGCAGCGAGGTCTGGACCACGCCGCCGCGCCCGGAGCGCGCGCGGCGCGCCAGCAGGGACAAGGCGCCGATCACGAGCCACATGCCGGAGCCCTGGTCGCACAGCGACGCCGCGGAACGCATCGGCGGATCGTCCGGTCCGCCGTTGGTGCTGGACAAGCCGCTGAAGGCCTGGATCAGCGGCTCGTAACCCGGCCGGCCGGCCAGCGGCCCCTTGTGACCGAAGGCGGAAATCTCGCAATAGATCAACTGCGGGTGGCGGGCGCAGGCCGACTCGGCCTCGATGCCCAGGTCGCGCGTCACGCCAGGTCGCAGGTTATGCACGAGGATGTCCGCGCCGGCGAGCAGCCGCTCCAGTCCGGCGCGCCCGACCGGCGTCTTGAGGTCCAGCGCCACCGACTGCTTGCCCGCGTTGAACACCTGGAACACCAGCGAATCGCCGTTGTGGAATGCGGGACCCATGCGCCGGGCGTCGTCACCGCCCTCGGTACGCTCCACCTTGACGACCTCCGCCCCCAAGCCCGCGAAGATCGAGCCGGCGAAGGGGCCCGCCAGGACCTGCCCGAGTTCGATGACCCGCACACCTTCAAGAACCTTGACCACGCGATCTTCCCCTGTGAATGCCATGCTGCGCCGCAGTCTAGAACCCGGTTGGCGATAGAACAATGACAATAAAGGCATATGTGTGATCGAATTTCTGGATCATGGATTTGCCAAGGAGTCCCATGCGGGTGAACCTCACGCTGCAGCAACTGGAAGCGATCGAAAAGGTCGCGTCGATGGGCAGCTTCCGCGCGGCGGCCCAGGCGCTGTTCGTCTCGCAGCCCGCGCTCAGTCGCACCGTCCGTATTGCCGAAGAAGTGCTGGGCACCCGGCTGTTTGACCGCGACACGCGGCACGTGGAGCTCACACCCTCCGGACGCGAGCTGCTGCCGATTGCGCGGCGCATCCTCGATGAGTTCGACAGCGCATTCAGCGAACTGTCGCAGTTCATGGACGGCCGTCGGGGGCACGTGACCATTGCTTCACTGCCGTCGGTGGGCGTCGCACTGCTGCCACGCGCGGTTGCCACCGTGCGGCGGCAGTTGCCGGACGTCCGCTTCACGCTGGAGGAAGCCCCGGCCGAGCCCCTGCTGAAGCTGGTGGAACAGGGACACGCCGACTTCGCGATCACGGTGGAGCCCAGCGCCAATGCGCGGCTGCACTACACGCACTTGCTGGAGGACCCCTTCGTGCTCCTGTGCCCGCAGGCCGACCCGCTCGCCCGGCTGAAGGCGGCGGCCTGGTCGGTGCTGGCCTCGCGCACCTTCATCGGGAGCTCCTCGCAAAGCAGCATCGCTCCGATCGTGAATGCCGTCTTGCTGCGCAATGGCATCGAAGTCACGCCCGGCATCCAATATCCGAGCGTGGCCGCCGCGGGCGCCATGGTGGCCGAGGGCCTGGGTGTCACCGCCCTGCCCCGCCTCGCCTTGGGGCTGGTGGCCTCCACCGGCGTGTCGATCGTGCCGCTGCAACGCCCCGTGGTGAGCCGTCGCATCGGCATCGTCACTCGGGCCGGTCGCTCCCTCTCTCCCGCCGCCACGGGCATGGTCAGGCACCTGGTTGAACAATTCGGCTCGCGCCGCGCCGCGAAGACGCGCTGACTGCAGGCGCGCCAGGCTGGAGCAGGAATGCTGTCAGAGAGGTCGCCCGCGCACCGCTGCAGTTGAGCCGCGAGGGCTGACGATGGATCCAGCCCGCGTCCCGTCGCCGGGAGTTGGGCACGCGTGAAGCTGGGCTGGCGGCTGTGATAAACTCCAGCTCGTTGTCTTCGCCGACGTCGAGGGGCTGGTTGAACAGAGCCAGTTCCTTGTCGCGTAAGGCCTTAGATACATTGTGCGTGAGGGTGGAGCGATCCTCTTTCCTCTCCACCACAAGCAAACCGGTTTCGAAGTGGGCTCTTAGCTCAGTTGGTAGAGCAGCGGACTCTTAATCCGTAGGTCGAGTGTTCGAGTCACTCAGGGCCCACCACTTCACCCC
>JAQGMY010000065.1 GCA_028292105.1 Ramlibacter sp. | reverse complement strand
GGCGCCGATGGCGGCGCGGACTTCGTCGGCGCCTATGATTTCGGACAAGACCACCGGCGAGCGACCCGGCCGGTAGACGACATAGACCGGCACGCCGTTGCGACCGAGCCGGGCCAGTGCCGCGGTGATGGCGGGGTCGCGCCGGGTCCAGTCGGCGCGCAGCAGCGCGAAGTTCTGGGAGGCGAAATCGGCCAGCACGTCGGCTCGCGACAGCGTGGTCTTCTTGTTGTACTGGCAGGTCACGCACCAGGCCGCGGTGAAGTCGACGAACACCGGTTGGCCTGCGCTCACCAGCTGCTGCGCGCGTTCGGCGCTCCAGGTTTGCCAGCGGCCGTCGGCCGCGGCGGCGACCGGCGCAGCGGGAGCGCGCGTGATGGCGCCGCCGGTGGACCAGGCGACAAAGACCAGCCCCGCGAGCGCCAGCGACGCCAGCGCGATCCGGGTGCGGCCGCGCAGCGTCAGCGACCAGGCCACCATGCTCAACGCGACCAGCAGAGCCAGCAGCGCGCCGGCGCCGTCGATGCCGCTTTGTTGCCCCAGCACCCACACCAGCCAGGCGACGGTGGCGAACATCGGGAACGCCATCAGCCGGCGGAAAGTCTGCATCCACGCACCGGGCCGCGGCAGCTGGCGGCCGATGGCGGGGACCCAGCTGGCGGCCAGGTAAGGCAAGGCCATGCCCAGCCCGAGCGCGACGAAGATCGCCATCGCCTGCCCGGGCGGCAGCGAGATGGCCAGGCCGAGGGAAGCGCCCATGAAGGGCGCGGTGCACGGCGAGGCGATGGCCACCGCCAGCACGCCGGTGAGGAAGGCGTTCGCCACCGGATGCCGCGCTTCGAGGCTGGCGACGCTGCTGGGCAGCATGGCGCCGAACTCGAACATGCCCGCGAGGTTCAGGGCGATCAGCGTGAACAGCACCGCGAGCGCCGCCACCACCGCGGGCGACTGCAACTGGAAGCCCCAGCCCAGTTGCTCCCCGGCGGCGCGCAAGGCCAGCATCGCTGCGCCCAGCGCCGCAAACGAGGCCACCACTCCGGCGGTGTAAGCGATGCCGCTGATGCGGTTGCGGCGCTTGTCGTCGGCATGGCGGGTGAAGTCCACCACCTTGATCGCGAGCACGGGGAACACGCAGGGCATCAGGTTGAGGATCAGTCCGCCCAGCAGCGCGCCGAGGAGGGCGGCGATCAGTCCGCTGGAAGGCGGCGCGGTGCCGGCCGCGTTCTCACGCAGGGCGGCTTCGAGCGCCGGGGACACGGCAGCGGGCGCTACCGTCTGCGGCCAGGTGCCGGTCACCGGAGCTTCCACCCGCCAGCCTTGATCGGCCGCGGCCAGGACGAATGGAAACGTCGACGGGCTCTGGCTGCGCTGCGGCGACAGCGGCACGGTCGCTGTCCACTGGTCGCCGGACCACGATTGTTTCCAGGCGCCCGCGTTCTCTATGACTTCACCGGCCTCCGGAAAGAAAGAGAGCGTCTTGCCGCGCGCGCCGGCGGGCAGGCCGCTCACGCTGACCTGCAAGGCGTCGCCCTCGACCCGCACCTGCGCCGGCGCCTTCAAGGCTTGCGGCTGGGCGTTCCAGGCTTGCTGGAACAGGGCGGCGTTTCCGGCCGTGGTGCTGCGCGCGGCCAGCTTGAGCGTGAAAGTGCCTTCTTCCGGAATGCATTCCTTCTTGCACACCAGCCAGGTCGCCTTGAGCTTGATGTCGGCATCGCCGAACAGCGAGGGCTTGAAGGCGGGCGTGACGGTCAGCGGCACCGGCAGCAGCACCGTGCCTTCGTAGCCGTAGTTGGCGAGCGTGCCGATCGGGATCTTCTTGGGCAGCGGCCAGGCGATTTCGCCGGCCTCGATGCCGGCGGGCAGCGTCCACGCCAGTTGCGTCGGCAGTCCGGAGTCGCCCGGGTTCTTCCAGTAGGTGTGCCACTCCGGCTGGTGGGCGAGTTGCAGGCCCACCCACACCGGCTTGCCGGCTTCCAGGCCTTCGGGCGCATGGGCGAGCAGTTCGGCGCGCACGCGCTCGGTGGTCACGACCGATTTCCCGGCTTGCGCCGACGCCGCCGGCGGCAGCAGGGCGGCGATCGCCACGGTGGCAGCGGCCAGAAAACGCGAAAAATTCATCACTGGATGTGGAGCTCTGCAGCAGGTCCGAGTTCCCGCCGATCAGGCGAAGCCCAGCACCACCCGACGGGTGGTGGCACTCTTCTTCTCGATCTTGGTCACCATGACCGCCCCGATCTCGGCGGTGTTGGCCACGTGCGTGCCGCCGCAGGGCTGGAAGTCGATGGCCGAATCTTCGCCGCCGATGCGGATGGTGCGGATGCGGCCGGTGCCGCGCGGTGGCTGCACCGACATGCTTTTCACCAGCGCGGGATTGGCGTCGAGTTCTTCGTCGCTGATGGCGCCGACCTGCACCGCGTGGCCGGCTGCCACCAGGCGAGCGATGCCTTGCGTGAGCGCCTCCTTGTCCAGCGGGTCCGTCATGTTGAAGTCCAGCCGCGCGGAGTCGGCGCTGATCGAGCAGCCGTTCACCAGTTGCGGCACCAGGTGGCACAGCAGGTGGGTGGTGGTGTGAAAACGCATCATCCGATGGCGGCGGTCCCAGTCGATCCGCGCGGTCACGCTGCCACCGGCGCGCAGTTGTGCCAGCAGTGCGTCCTGGCCAGGCGCCGGCACGTGGGCGATCGCCGCCGTGGGCTTGCCCTCGGCGTCCTTGAGCTTGCGCGTGTCGGCGATGCGCAGCAGGGCACCACCCGCCAATTCCAGCACGCCGCTGTCTCCGGCCTGTCCCCCGCCCAGCGGATAGAACACTGTCTGGTCCAGGACCACCAGGCCGTCTTCGCCGATGGCCACCACCGTGGCGGGCGTCTCCCGCAGATACGAATCCTGGCGAAACAGCTCTTGGGTCATCTCGCGATTGTCCTGTTTTCCGCTTTCCCCCGTCCGGACCCGGCGGATGCACACTTGGCGCCATGCATTCCGCCCCCCGCGCCATCCCCATCCTGCTGCTGCTGGCCCTGGCGGCCTGCGGCGACACCGCACGCCTGCCCGAGTCCGCTTCCGTGGGCGCGCAACCGCAGCTGCCACCGCCGGCGCACGCCCTGATCCCGACGGTCCATATCGCACCGGCCCAGGGCTGGCCGGCGGGGACCCAGCCGCGCGCACCCGCTGGATTCGCGGTCACGCCGCTCGCGTCCGGTCTCGACCATCCGCGCTGGCTGCACGTGCTGCCGAACGGCGACGTGCTGGTGGCGGAGTCCAACAAGCCGGCGCCGCCGGCCGGCCAGGAGGCCAAGGGGATCCGCGCCTGGGTGATGAAGAAGGTGATGCAGCGCGCCGGCGCCGGCGTGCCGAGTGCCGACCGCATCACCTTGCTGCGTGACGCGGACGGTGATGGCCGGGCGGAAGTCCGGACGGTGTTCCTGCAGGGCCTGCATTCACCGTTCGGCATGGCGCTGGTTGGCAACGACCTCTACGTGGCCAATGCCGATGCGATCGTGCGCGTGCCCTATGCCGCTGGCCAGACCCAGGTCACGGCGGCTCCGGTCCGGGTGACCGAGCTGCCCGGCGGCATCAACCACCACTGGACCAAGGGCCTGGTCGCCAGTCCGGACGGCCGCAAGCTGTATGCCTCGGTCGGGTCGAACAGCAATGCGGCTGAAGCCGGCATGGAGGTGGAGGAGGGCCGTGCTGCGGTTTGGGAGATCGACGTGGCCACCGGGAGCAAGCGGCTGTTCGCCGGCGGGTTGCGCAATCCGGTCGGTCTCGCCTTCGAGCCGCAATCAGGCGCGCTCTGGGCGGTGGTGAACGAGCGGGACGAGCTCGGCAGCGACCTGGTGCCCGATTACCTCACCTCGGTGCGCGAGAACGCCTTCTACGGCTGGCCGTGGAGCTACTGGGGCCAGCACGTCGACGATCGCGTCAAGCCGGCGCGCCCGGACATGGTGGCGAAAGCCCGCTCGCCCGATTACGCGCTGGGAAATCATGTCGCGCCCCTCGGGCTGGCTTTTTCCGATGCCCGCCTGCCGGCGGCCTTTGCCAGCGGCGCATTCGTGGCCGAGCATGGGTCCTGGAACCGCAAGCCGCGCAGCGGCTACAAGGTGGTGTACGTACCGTTCGCCGGTGGCCGGCCGGCGGGGCCGCCGCAGGACTTCGTCACCGGCTTCCTCAGTGCGGAAGGCGATGCGTGGGGAAGGCCGGTGGGAGTGGCGTTGGACCGCCGGGGTGGCTTGCTGGTTGCCGATGACGTTGGCAATACGGTGTGGCGCGTGGCGCCTGCGCCTTAGCCCAGCAGCTGCGTCAGGATCATGGCGGTGATCGACGGACCGCGCGTCATCTGGTCCAGCGAGATGGCAACGGTGAGCACCAGGGAAGGCAACAGGGCCCGCGTCCAGGCGGCTCGTGTGGCGCTGACAGAGAGGGTGCGAATCGTTTCCATGCAGTCATGGTGCTTGCCAGGCGATGCCTTGTGACCCGGCGAACACCCCGTTGTGCGCTGCCGCAATGGCTGCCGGACAGTCAGCCTGGCGCTGACAGCCGCGTGGTCCGTCCGTCCCTGTTGTCGGCCGAGAGCGCGCGGCCAACGCTTCATCGGTCTTCTAAACATGAGGCACTCGTGTCGCCGGGGATGCGGTAGCACTGCAGTGGTTCCGGCGGCGGAGGGCGGCCCCTGCCGTTACAGTGCTTGCATGGCAGACGACAGCATCAACCGCTACCTCGCAGATGGAACGGGGGACGCGGACCCCACCGAGACCGCGGAATGGCGCGACGCCTTCCAGGCGCTGGTCGCCACGCATGGGGCGCCGCGGGCGCGCTTCATCCTCGACCAGCTTGCCGTGATGGCCCGTGCGCCCAGCGTCGGCTGGTCGCCGGAGCTGGTGACGCCCTACGTCAATTCGATCCCGGTCGACCGGCAGCCGGTGTTCCCCGGCGACCTCGCCATCGAGGAGAAGCTGGCCTCGCTGATGCGATGGAACGCACTGGCGATGGTGGTGCGCGCCAACACGGCCTACGGTGAGCTCGGCGGCCACGTCGCCAGCTATGCCAGTGCGGCCGACCTGTTCGAGGTGGGCTTCAACCATTTCTTCCGCGCGCGCCAGGGGCAGGGGGCGCAGGGCGGCGACCTGGTGTTCTACCAACCGCACAGTGCGCCCGGTGTCTATGCGCGGGCCTTCCTGGAGGGCCGGCTCGGGGAACAGGACCTGGCGCATTACCGGCAGGAGCTCAGCGCCCCGGCGGCCGGCGCCCGTGGGCTTTCGAGCTACCCGCATCCCTGGCTGATGCCGGAGTTCTGGCAGTTCCCCACCGGCTCGATGGGCATAGGCCCGATCAGCTCGATCTACCACGCGCGCTTCATGCGCTACCTGACCCATCGCCAGCAGCTGAACTGCGAAGGCAGGAAGGTCTGGGGCGTGTTCGGCGACGGCGAGATGGACGAGCCGGAGAGCATGAGCGCGCTGACGCTGGCCTCGCGCGA
>JAQGMY010000371.1 GCA_028292105.1 Ramlibacter sp. | reverse complement strand
GGCCGGCCGTGAACTGGCCGAAGTGAGCACCGCGCTGGCCGCCGCGCAAACCGCGCGCCAGCCCAAGATCTTCTGGAAGATCGTGGCCGGCTACGCCGAAGCCATCGCGCTCAAGCTGTTGCCGCCCGACGTCTACGTGAAGCGCGCCGCTTCGCGCGTGCTGCTGCAGTACGCCTCGCTGGCCAAGGGCGACAGCGCCGTGTCCGACCGGCTGGCGCAGGACCTGGTGTTCTTCTGCTCGCAGGCGGTGCCGGCGCGTCCCACCGACGCGCCCGCGCTCGTCGCCGTGCGCCAGGGCTACGGCCTCGACAAGGCCAAACCCGTCGATTATTCCGTCAGCCCGTTCGGCCGCTTCGACCCGGTGCTGCTGAACCAGCTGCGCAAGCGCATCGCCTCCGCCAAGGAAACCTGGTCCGCGCTGTCCGGTGGCGACGCGCACAAGATCAAGGGCGTGGGCGACCAGTTCAACGGCGTGTGCGACACGCTGGTCAAGCTCTATCCCGCCAGCGCGCCGCTGGCGCAGGCCCTGGGCACGGCCATGGAAGCGGTGGTGCGCAGCGCGCGCTCGCCCAGCCCCGAGCTGGCCATGGAAGTGGCCACCGCGGTGCTGTACCTCGAGGCCGCCTTCCAGGACCTGGACCCCAACGACGCCGAACTCGCCGAGCGCACCTCGCGCCTGGCCGAGCGCCTGAAGAAAGTCGCGCAGGGCGGCCAGCCCGAACCGCTGGAGCACTGGGTCGAGGACCTGTACCGGCGCGTCAGCGACAAGCAGACGATGGGCAGCGTGGTCGGCGAACTGCGCGGCACCCTGGGTGAACTCGAAAAAGTGCTCGACCAGTTCTTCCGCAATCCCCACGAGAAGGGCGCGTTGCGCGAAGCACCGAACTTCCTGGCGCAGATGCGCGGCGTGCTGTCCGTGCTGGGCCTGGAGCAGGCCGCGCAGGCCGTCTTGCGCATGCGCGAGATCGTCGAGAACATCATCGTCACCGAGGTCGACGAAGAGAAGGCGCGTGCCGCTGGAACCTTCGAGAAGCTGGGCACCAACCTCGGCGCCCTCGGCTTCCTGATCGACATGTTGAATTACCAGCCCGCGCTGGCGAAGAAGCTGTTCGTCTGGGACGAGGTGAACAGCGAACTCAAGCCCATGATGGGCCGCGCCGAAGGCGAGCGCGAATCGCGCTCGCCGGTCGCCGGTGTGCAGCCGGTGCAAGCGGCAGCGCCCGTGCAAGCGGCAGCGCCGCTGCAGGTCGCGCCCCAAGCCGAAGCGCCCACGCCGGCCGCGCACGTTGCCGCCCCCTTGGCCGCACCGGCCATCGCGGCGGCGCCGTCCACCGGCGACGATGACGACGACGCCGAACTGCGCGACATCTTCCTGGAGGAAGCGCGCGAAGTGGTGGGCAACGGCCTGGCCGCGGTCGAGGCACTGAACGCCGAACCCGGCAACCTGGCCGACATGACCACGCTGCGCCGGGCCTTCCACACGCTCAAGGGCAGCTCGCGGATGGTCGGCCTCAACGAGTTCGGCGAAGCCGGCTGGTCGATGGAGCAGGTGCTGAACACCTGGCTGGCCGACCAGAAATCTTCGACCGAAGACCTGCGCACGCTGTGCACCGCGGCGCTGAAGGGATTCAGCCTCTGGATCGACGACATCGCCGCCAACAGCGACGCCGCCTGGAAGGCATCGGCCTTTCGCACCGCGGCCGATGCGATGCGCACCGACTTGCGCCTGGTGGCCATTGCATTGCCGGACGCCGCCCCGCCGGTGGAAGCCGCGGCCGCCGTCGCGCAGCCCGCCCTTCTCGACCTCACGCGCGCCGAGCCGCCGGCCCAGGACCTCGCCATCCTGTCCGCATTGAAGTCGCTGGACGAGGCCCCGGCCGCCCTCGAAGCGCCAGTGCCGGCGCTGCCGGATTTCGGCTTCTCGCTGGATCTCGACCCCGTCCCCGCGGCCGCCGAGCCGGCCGCCGCGCCGGCCGCCGCGCCGGTCGTGGAAGTCTCGCTGCCGGACTTCGAGTTCGACTTCGCACCCTCGCCCGCGGCCGAAGTGCCGCCGTCCGGGACCGAAGTCGCCGAATTCGGTGCCGACGAACTGCCACCTGAATTCGCCGCCCTGGCTGCGACGCAGACCTTGACGATCACGCCGGCCACGCCGGCACCAGTGCCCGAGGAACTGCCCGAACTCGCGACCACCGTGATCCTGCCCAAGGAGGAATTGGCGCCGCTCGCCGAGCTCGAGGCACCGATGGAGATCGCCGGGATCGACTTTTCCAGCCTCTCCGCCGTGTCAGGGCCGGCGTCGCTGCCGCCGCCTGCCGAAGCACCGGTGCTCGACGACTTCCCGTCCTTCGACGCACCCGACACCTTCACGCTGCCGGCGCACTCCGGGGCGACGATCGAGGCGCTGCAGCCCGAGCCGGAAGCGGCGGACGACACCGCGTTCGCCCTCGACGGCACGGACGCCGCGGCTCCCGCGCGCGACGAGCAGGTCAAGGTGATCGGCAGCCTGCGCATCGGCATTCCGCTCTACAACGTCTACCTCAATGAGGCGGACGAGTGGTCGCGCCGCCTGGCCACCGAAATCAGCGAGTGGGCGCTGGAGATGAACCAGCGCGTGCCGGACTCCACCGTCGGCTGGGCGCACTCGCTCGCCGGCAGCTCCGCCACGGTCGGCTTCCACGCCCTGTCCGAGATCGCGCGGGCGCTGGAAGGCGCGCTGCAGCATACCCAGACGCTCGCCTGCGGCACCGCCGACCACGCCCGCACCTTCACCGAAGCGGCCGAGGAAGTGCGCCGCCTGCTGCACCAGTTCGCGGCCGGCTTCCTGAAGGAGCCCGACCAGCAGTTGCTGCTGGCCCTGCAAGCGTTGAAGGATGTCGAAGGCGAGCCACGCACCGAAGGCGGCGACAGCGGCGTGTCTTCGCTGCTGACCGGCTTCGTCGACGACGATTTCACCCTGCCGATCCGCCCGCCGCAAGCGCCTTCCGCGCCGCTGCATGCGCCCGCCGCACTGACCACGCCCGCCTCGACCGCGCAGCACCAGTCGATGGCCAGGGTCGACGACGAAGACGAGCTCGACGTGGTCGATGCGATCGATCCCGACCTGTTTCCGATCTTCGAGGAAGAGGCGGCCGAACTGATGCCGCAGCTGGGCAGCTCGCTGCGGGCCTGGGGCGCCCATCCGGGCCAGCGCGAGCCGCGCGACCAGGTGCTGCGGGCGCTGCACACGCTCAAGGGCAGCGCCCGCCTGGCCGGCGCGCTGCAGCTGGGCGAGCTGGCGCACCGGCTGGAGTCCGAGATCGAGTACCTCGGCAGCGAGGACATCGCCGCCGGAGACATCGACGTGCTGCTGCAGCGCTTCGACAACATGCAGGCGCGCTTCGACACGCTGCGCGCCACGGGCGGCTTCGCCCCGGCGGAGCCGACGCTGACGCCCGCGACCCCCGAGCGCTCCCAGGTTGCCGAACTGCCGCCGGCCAGCGACGTGCCGGCCGTGCAAACGAGCGCGATCGCCGCCGCCGCGCAGGCCGCGGTGGGTCCGGTGGGTCCGGTGGTCCGCGGCACGATCGCGATGCCGGTGCAGACCACGATGGCGCCGTCGCGCCAGGCCGCCAACCAGGCCGTGCGGGTGCGCTCGCAACTGCTGGACCGCCTGGTCACGCAGGCCGGCGAAGTGATGATCACGCGCTCGCGGCTGGAGTCCGAACTGCGCCAGCTGCGCGGCTCGCTCGGCGACCTGACCACCAACCTGGACCGCCTGCGCTCGCAACTGCGCGACATCGAGGTGCAGGCCGAGTCGCAGATGCAGTCCCGCATGGCGCAGACCAAGGACAGCGCGAGCGGCTTCGACCCGCTGGAGTTCGACCGCTTCACCCGCGTGCAGGAACTGACCCGCATGATGGCCGAGTCGGTCAACGACGTCGCCACGGTGCAGCGCAACATCCACCGCGTGGTGGAAGCCACCGAGGACGACCTGATCGCGCAGGCCCGCCAGACCCGTGAGCTGCAGCGCGACCTGCTGCGCACCCGCATGGTGGAGTTCGAGGGCATCTCGGACCGCCTGTACCGCGTGGTGCGCCTGGCTGCCAAGGAAAGCGGCAAGCAGGTCAAGCTCGACATCGTGGGCGGCTCGATCGAAATGGACCGCGGCGTGCTGGACCGCATGACGCCAGCTTTCGAGCACCTGCTGCGCAACAACGTGGCGCACGGCGTCGAGGCGCCGGACGCGCGCGTCGCCGCCGGCAAGGCAGCGGTCGGCACGATCACCATCCATGTGCGGCAGGAAGGCAACGACGTCTCGGTCGAATTCCAGGACGACGGCGCCGGCCTGAACCTGCCGCGCATCCGTGAGAAGGCGCTGCAGCAGGGCATGATCACGCCGCAGCAGCAGATCTCCGACGACGAAGCCGCCAACCTGATCTTCCTGCCCGGTTTCTCGACCGCGCAGCAGATCACGGAACTGGCCGGCCGCGGCATCGGCATGGACGTGGTGCGTTCGGAAGTGAACGCGCTCGGCGGCCGCATCGAGACCAGGACCAAGGCGGGCGAGGGCTCCAGCTTCAAGCTGGTGCTGCCGCTGACCACCGCCGTGACGCAGGTCGTGATGATCCGCTGCGGCAAGCTCGCGATCGGCGTGCCGGCCAACCTGGTGGAGCTGGTGCGTCGCGCCAGCCTGAAGGAGGTCACGCAGGCTTACGAGACCGGCAACTTCGAATTCGGCGGCGAGCAGCTGCGCTTTTTCTGGTCGGGTGCCTTGCTGCAGTCGTCCACGCGCAGCAGCGAGCCGCAGGGCAAGACGCTGCCGGTGGTGATCTTCCGCTCGGCCGCACAGCGCATCGCGGTGCACGTCGACGAAGTGCTGGGCAACCAGGAAGTGGTGGTGAAGAACCTCGGTCCGCAGCTGTCGCGCTTGCCTGGCCTGGCCGGCATGACCGTGCTGGCCTCCGGCGCCGTGGTGCTGATCTACAACCCGGTGGCGCTGACGCAGGTCTATGGCGACCAGGCCCGGCTGATGACGGTGCAGCAGGCGCAGGCCGACGCGGCCCACGTCCCGGGCCAGGCCAGGACAGTGCTGTCGATGACGCCGACGGTACCGACCGTGCCGCTGGTGATGGTGGTGGACGATTCGATCACGGTACGCCGCGTGACGCAGCGGCTGCTGGCGCGCGAGGGTTACCGGGTGGTGCTGGCGGCCGATGGCCTGCAGGCGCTGGAGCGGCTGGCCGACGAACTGCCGATGGTGGTGCTCTCGGACATCGAGATGCCCCGCATGGACGGCTTCGACCTGGCGCGCAACATCCGCGGCGACGCCCGCCTGGCGCACCTGCCGATCGTGATGATCACGTCGCGCATCGCCGAAAAGCACCGCGAGCACGCCAGGGAACTGGGCGTGAACCACTACCTGGGCAAGCCGTACTCGGAAGAGGAACTGATGAGCCTGGTGAAGCACTACTGCACGCAGGCGGTGACGATCTAGCTTGTCATTGCCGCGCAGGCGGCAATCCAGAGCGTTGAAGGAAAGCGGCCGCCGGCCGCTTTTTCGCCTTCAGCCCCCCTTCACCACCGCATAGCGCCGCAAGGTCGCCGCGCGCGCCTGCGCATGGTCGACGATCGGCAGCGGGTAGTCCCGGCCCAGCGTGAGGCCAACGCCCGCCAGTTCCAGGGGTGCCCCCTTCCACGGCGCGTGCCGCAGCGGCGGCGGCAGGGCGGCGAGCTGCGGCAACCAGCGGGCGATGAACTCGCCCTTCGGATCGAAACGCTCGCTCTGGCTCACCGGGTTGAAGATGCGAAACCACGGCTGCGCGTCGCAGCCCGATGAACTCGCCCACTGCCAGCCGCCGTTGTTGGCTGAGAAGTCGTAGTCGTTGAGCTGGGTGGCGAAGTAGCGCTCGCCGCGGCGCCAGTCCAGCCCCAGGTCCTTGCACAGGAAGCTGGCCGTCACCATCCGCAGCCGGTTGTGCATGAAGCCCGTGCGGTTGATCTGCGCCATGGCGGCATCCACCAGCGGGTAGCCGGTGCGCCCCTCGCACCACGCGGCAAACCGCTCCTCCGCCTCGGCCCCTTGCTCCCACGCGATCCGGTCGTATTCCGGCTTGAAGCTGCGGCCTTCGTTCACCTGCGGAAAATTGGCCAGCACCTGGAAGTAGAAGTCGCGCCAGACCAGTTCTTTGAGCCAGGTCTGCGCGCCCGGGCCGGCCCGCTGCGAGGCCAGTGCGGCCAGCCGGCGGATGGCCACGGTGCCGAAGCGCAGGTGCACGCTCAGGTGGCTGGTGGCGTCCGCCGCGGGCAGGTCGCGCAAACTGTCGTAGGCGTCCACCCGCTCGCCGAAGGACCGCAGCAGGCCCTCGGCGCCCGCCGCACCCGGAGTGAAGCCGCAAGCCCGCAGGTTGGTGGCCTCGAACCCGAGTTCGGCCAAGGACGGAACCGGCCGGGCGAGTTCCTCTGGCCGCGGAGCCAGCGCGGCGGCGTAGCGCTCCACCGGATAGGCCTTCAGGTAGAACGCATCCAGCCTGGCCAGCCAGGCACGGCTGTAGGGCGTGAACACGGAATACGGCTTACCGACCTGGGTCAGCACTTCATCGCGTTCGAAGACGACCTGGTCCTTGAAGGTGTGCAGGGCGATGCCGGCGGCGGCCAGTCGCGCCCGCACCGTGGTGTCGCGTTCCGTGGCAGCCGCCTCGTAGTCGTGGTTGGCAAAGACCGCCTGCACCCCGAGCCGCCGGGCCAGGCGGGGCACCTCGTCCGCCGCCGTCCCGTGCACCGTGATCAGGCCCCTTTGCGGCCCACCAAGCGCGCGCAAGGCTTCGTCCAGCTGCGCGGCCGAGTCGCGGATGAATTCCAGCCGCCGGTCGCGCCGCGGCAACGGCTGCAGGATCGTGGTGTCGAATACGAAGGCGCAATGCACCTGGTGCGCGGCCTTGAGGGCCTGGTAGAGGGCAGCGTGGTCCGAGGCGCGAAGGTCGCGCCGGAACCAGACCAGCGCCGAGGTGTAGTCTTTGTGCATCCAACTAAAATGGTACCCATGGCGAACGAGCCCGATTCCATCAACCTCACCCACCACTTCCTGATCGCCATGCCGGGCCTGGAGGATGGCCTCTTTTCGAAGACCGTGGTGTACCTGTGCGAGCACAGCCCGCGCGGCGCGCTCGGGCTCGTGATCAACAAGCCGACCGACATCAACCTGCGCAACCTGTTCGAGAAGGTCGACCTGCCCATGGGCCGCGACGACCTGGCGGGCACGCCGGTGCTGCAGGGCGGCCCGGTGCAGACCGAGCGCGGTTTCGTGCTGCACGAGGCGGTGCATGCCGCGGGCCAGGACGCCGGCGAGTCGGTCTATGCCTCCACAATGACCATTCCGGGCGGGCTGGAGATGACCACCTCCAAGGACGTGCTGGAAGCGCTGGCCACCGGCGCCGGCCCGCGCAAGGTGCTGGTCACCCTGGGCTATTCCGCCTGGGGCGAAGGCCAGCTGGAGTCCGAACTGGCCGAAAACAGCTGGCTGACCGTGGACGCCGACCCCGCGGTCATCTTCGACACGCCGATCGAGGAGCGCTACGCCCGGGCCCTGAAGCTGCTGGGACTGGAAGCGTGGATGCTGTCGCACGCGGCCGGCCACGCATGAGCCGCCGGGCCGCCCCAAGGCGAATCCCGCAGCGCGTAGCGCGCAGGGCAGTCGAGTGACCACGCAAGTGCCAGACGTTCCCGCGCAGTTCCAGACTTTCCTCGCTTTCGATTACGGCCTCAAGCGCACCGGCGTCGCCGTGGGCAACCGCATGCTGCGCACCGCCACCCCGCAGCCGACCATCCGCGCCGAGGGCGAGCAGCGGCTGGTGCAGGCCCAAGCCCGCGTGCGTGAATGGCAGCCGGATGCGCTGGTGGTGGGCGTGCCATTCCACCCCGACGGCGCCAGCCACGAGAATACGGTCCGGGCCCGCAAGTTCGCGCGGCAGCTGCGCGGCCGCTGCGGCAAGCCGGTGTACGAGGTCGACGAGCGCTACAGCACCACCGAGGCCTTGTCGTCCGGGGCCCGCGACGCCGACGCAGGCGCGGCCTGCATCATCCTGGAACAGTTCCTGAGGAGCCTGCCTTGAATCCCGCTTCCCCCGCCCCCGGCGCGCTGTTCCTCGACGCCGAGGCGCTCTATCGCGAACTGGTACGCGGCGTGCAAGGCCTGCGGCGCGACAACACGCGGCTGGTCGGCGTGACCTCCGGCGGCGCCTGGCTGGCCGAGCGGCTGCACCAGGACCTGCACATCGCCGGCGCCGCTGGCGTCATCTCGTCGGCCATGCACCGCGACGACTACGCCCGCCGCGGCCTCGGCCCCACCGCGCAGACCCGGCTGGACTTCGACGTCAACGGCGCCCACATCCTGCTGCTCGACGACGTGCTCTACACCGGCCGCACGATCCGCGCCGTGCTCAACGAACTGTTCGACTACGGCCGCCCGGCGGCGGTGGCGCTGGCGGTTCTGGTCGACCGCGGCGGGCGGGAACTGCCGGTGCAGGCGGACTACGCCGCGGCCCGTGTCTCGCTGCCCGCCGAGCAGTCGCTGGCACTGGCGCGGGATGCGCAGGGCCGTTTCAGCTTCCAGGTCGAGCGCGCCGCCTGAACCCACGACCATGCTCTACAAACGCAACCCGCAACTGAACAAGAACGGCGAGCTGATCCACCTGCTGTCCATCGAGGGACTGCCGCGCGAGATCATCACGCACATCCTGGACACCGCGTCCGGCTTCGTCAGCGTCAACGACCGCGAGGTCAAGAAGGTGCCGCTGCTGCGCGGCAAGAGCGTGTTCAACCTGTTCTTCGAGAACAGCACCCGCACCCGCACCACCTTCGAGATCGCCGCCACGCGGCTGTCGGCCGACGTCATCAACCTGGACATCGCGCGCTCTTCGGCCGCCAAGGGCGAGTCGCTGCTGGACACCATCGCCAACCTGTCCGCCATGGCAGCCGACATCTTCGTGGTGCGGCACGGCGACTCGGGCGCGCCCTACCTGATCGCGCAGCACGTGGGACCGCACGTGCACGTGGTCAACGCCGGCGACGGCCGCCACGCGCACCCGACGCAGGGCCTGCTCGACATGTACACGATCCGCCACTACAAGAAGGACTTCGCCAACCTGACGGTGGCGATCGTCGGCGACGTGCTGCATTCGCGGGTGGCCCGCTCCGACATCCATGCGCTCACGACGCTGGGCTGCGCCGAAGTTCGCGTGGTCGGTCCCAAGACACTGGTGCCGGGGGACATCGCGCAGATGGGCGTGAGGGTCTTCCACTCGCTGGAAGAGGGCCTCAAGGGCTGCGACGTCGTCATCATGCTGCGGCTGCAGAACGAGCGCATGACCGGTGCGCTGCTGCCGTCGTCGCAGGAGTTCTTCAAGCGCTACGGGCTGACGCCCGAGCGCCTGGCACTGGCCAAGCCGGACGCGATCGTGATGCATCCGGGGCCCATCAACCGCGGCGTGGAGATCGACTCCGCCGTGGTCGACGGCAAGCAGAGCGTGATCCTGCCGCAGGTCACCTTCGGCATCGCGGTGCGGATGGCGGTGATGGGCATCGTGGCGCACAACGTGCGGGAGGCGGCATGAAGATCCTGGTCCGCAACGGGCGCGTGATCGACCCGGCGCGCAACTTCGACGAGCGCTGCGACGTCGCGCTGGCGGCCGGCCGCATCATCGGCATCGGCAGCACGCCCGAAGGCTTCAGCCCGAACCGTGTGATCGACGCCAGCGGCTGCATCGTCGCGCCCGGGCTGGTGGACCTGGCGGTGCGCCTGCGCGAGCCCGGCCACGAGCACGAAGGCATGCTGGAGAGCGAGATGTCGGCGGCCGTGGCCGGTGGCGTCACCAGCCTGGTCTGCCCGCCCGACACCGACCCGGTGCTGGACGAGCCGGGCCTGGTCGACATGCTCAAGTTCCGGGCCGAGAAGTTGCACCAGGCGCGCGTGTTCCCGCTCGGCGCGTTGACGCGGGGGCTGGCCGGCGAAGTGCTGACCGAGATGGCCGAACTCACCGAGTCGGGCTGCGTCGGCTTCAGCCAGGCCGAGGTGCCGCTGCAGAACACGCTGGTGTTGCTGCGCGCGCTGCAGTACGCAGCCACCTTCGGCTACACGGTGTGGCTGCGGCCGCAGGACTACTACCTGGGCCAGGGCGTGGCAGCCAGCGGTCCGCTGGCGACCCGGCTGGGGCTGTCCGGAATTTCGGTGGCCGCCGAGACCATCGCACTGCACACGATCTTCGAGCTGATGCGCTCCACCGGCGCCCGCGTGCACCTGTGCCGCATCAGCAGCGCGGCCGCTGTGCAGCTGGTGCGGCAGGCCCGGGAGGAGGGCCTGGCGGTCACCTGCGACGTCAGCATCAACTCGCTGCACCTGACCGACGTCGACATCGGCTACTTCGACAGCCGCATGCGCCTGAGCCCGCCGCTGCGGCAGCAGCGCGATCGCGACGCCTTGCGCGAGGGCCTGGCGGACGGCACGATCGATGCGCTGGTGTCGGACCACACGCCGGTGGCGGACGACGCCAAGACCATGCCCTTCGCGGAAGCCGAGCCCGGCGCCACCGGGCTCGAGCTGCTGCTGGGACTGGCGCTCAAGTGGGGCCAGGAAAGCGGCATCGGCTTGAACCGCGCGCTCGCGGTGCTGACCAGCGAGCCGGCGCGCGTGCTCGGTTCCGCCCTGGGGACGCTGCAGGCCAGCTGCGGCCAGCTGGTCGAAGGCGGCGTGGGCGACGTCTGCATCTTCGACCTGCAGTCGCCCTGGACCGTGACCCCGGCGCAATTGCGCAGCCAGGGCCGCAACACGCCGTTCGCCGGCCACGAGTTGCCAGGGCAGGTGCGCTGGACGATCGTCGGCGGCCAGGTCGCCTACGAAGCGCCGCCGCAGTGAGGGCCTTGCGCGCTGGCTGGCGGCTGGCGGGCGCGCTGGCCCATGCCCTGCGCGGCTGGTACACGATCGTCGTGCTGTTTCCCCGCTGGCCGCGCGAGCGCCGCGAGGCGACGGTGCAGGCGTGGGCCCAGCGCATGCTGGAGGTGCTCGGGATTCCGCTGCAGGTGGAAGGCACGCCGGCGCCGCAGGGCCCGATGCTGGTGGTGGCCAACCACATCTCGTGGCTCGACATCCTGGTGCTGCATGCGGCGCGTTACGGCCGCTTCGTCTCCAAGTCCGACGTCAGGCACTGGCCCCTGATCGGCACCCTCGCCACCGGCGGCGGCACGCTGTACATAGAGCGCGCCAAGCGCCGTGATGCGATGCGGGTGGTGCACCACATCGCCGAGAGCCTGGTCGCCGGAGAGATCGTGGTGGTGTTCCCGGAAGGCACCACCGGCGACGGCCGCGAGCTGCTGCCCTTCCACGGCAACCTGATCCAGGCGGCGATCGCCGCCCGCGCGCCGGTGCAGCCGGTGGGCCTGCGCTTCGTCGATGTCGCCAGCGGCGCGGACAGCCAGGGGCCGCTCTACCTCGACGACGACACGCTGCTCGGTTCCTTGTGGCGCACGCTGGCCGGGCCGCCCTTCGTTGCGAGGGTGAGGTTCGGGGTGGCGGACCAGGCGGACGGCCGCGATCGCCGCGTGTGGGCGCAGGAGCTGCGGGAACAGGTGGACGCGCTGCGGCGGTAGGGGATGGTGCGCAAGCGAAGCTTGCACACCCTACCGGCCGATTCGTAGGGTGTGCAAGCTTCGCTTGCGCACCACTTCCCCCTCAAACCGGGAACGCCGCCATCGGCGGCGCTGCCGCCCCGCCTTCGCGCAGGAAGGTCACGACGTGGTCGACCTGGGCCTTGATGCCGATCCACTCGCCGATACGGTGATCGTGGTGGCTGGGCACATGCGCAAGCAGCGTCTCGCCGGTGGCCAGGCGCAGGGTGTACAGGAACTCGGAGCCGCGAAAAGCCTTGCGCACGATCTGCGCCTTCACCGGGGCGTCATCGTCATGCACGATGTCGTCGGCCCGCAGCAGCACCTCGCACAGCCCGGTGGCGAAGGCGGCCGGCAGCGCGCACTCGGCGCCATCGGTCAGTGGCCCCAGCGCGGTGTGCACGATGACCTGGTCGCCCACCTGGCGCAGCGTCGCCGGTGCGAACACGCCGTGGCCGATGAAGTCGGCGACGAAGCGCGTCGCCGGCCGGTGGTACAGCGTGTACGCGTCATCCCACTGGTGCAAGTGGCCTTCGTGCATCACGCCGATCACGTCGCCGATGGCGAACGCCTCCAGCTGGTCGTGCGTGACGAACAGCGCCGTGGCCTGTGCCGCTTTCAGGATGCCGCGGACCTCGTGCGCCAGCCGCTCGCGCAAGTCCACGTCGAGGTTGGAGAAGGGCTCGTCGAGCAAGAGCAGTCGCGGCCGCGGGGCCAGCGCACGGGCCAGCGCCACCCGCTGCTGCTGGCCGCCCGAGAGTTCGTGCGGCATGCGCTTTTCGCTGCCGCCGAGACCGACCAGCGCCAGCACTTCGGCCACGCGCGCGCGCCGCTCGGAGGAGGGCGTGCGCCGGTCCAGCCCGAAGCCCACGTTGCGCTCGACGTCCAGGTGCGGGAACAGGGCGTAGTCCTGGAACACCATGCCGATCTGGCGCCGCTCCGGCGGCACGTTCACGCCGGGCCCGGCCACCGCCTGCCCCGACACCAGGATCTCGCCGGCACTGGCTGGCTCGAGGCCGGCCACCGCCCGCAGCAGGGTCGTCTTGCCGCAGCCCGAGGGGCCGATCAGCACGCCGATGCCGCCCGCCGGCAGGCCCAGGGACACGCCGTCGACGGCCGGTTTGGGGCGGCCCGGATACTGGACGCGCAGCTGGCGCAGCTCGAGATGCATGCGTTGCATTCTAGATGCATACAATTCTCATTTAGATCGTGCCCTTATTCCCCATGCCCGCCCTGCGGGCGCCCCCATGTCCCTGCAGCGGCTGAAAGACTTGCCCTTGCTGCTGCTCGCCGGCTTGCTGCTGCTGCCGGTGCTGGCCGTGCTCGCCTCGTGGTTCTCGTGGAACCTCGCCAGCGGACAGATCCTGGGCGAGATGGCGCGGACCGTGCTGCCCTCGTACACGCTGACCAGCCTGGTGCTGTGCGCCGCCGTCGGCCTGGGTGCCGCGGTGGTGGGGACGGCGGCGGCCGCGGCGGTCACCCTGTTCGACTTTCCCGGCCGGCGCACCTTCGAATGGGCGCTGCTGCTGCCGCTGGCGATGCCGGCCTACGTGGTCGCCTATGCGTACACCGACTTCCTGCAGTTCAGCGGGCCGCTGCAGTCCTGGACCCGCGCCACCTTCGGACTGGAGGGACGCGTGTTCCCGGAGATCCGCAGCCTCCCCGGCGCAGTGCTCATCTTCGTCTTCTCGCTCTACCCGTACGTCTACCTGCTGGTGCGCACGGCGCTGGCGGAACGCGCGGCGCAGCTGATGGAAGCGGCGCGGCTGCTCGGCGCGCCGCTCTCGCGGCGCATCCGCCGCGTCGCCATCCCGCTGGCCCGGCCCGCCATAGCGGCCGGCGTGGCGCTGGCCTTGATGGAGACGCTCGCCGACTTCGGTGTGGCCAGCTACTTCGGCATCCAGACCTTCAGTACCGGCATCTACAAGGCCTGGCTGGCGATGGACAACCGCATCGCCGCGGCGCAACTCGCCACCGCCTTGCTGCTGGTGGTGGCGGTGCTGCTGGCGCTGGAGACGCGCGCGCAGAAGCGCCTGCGTTTCGCGGCGTCGCGCGGGCGCGGCGGCGCCGAGGCGCAGCCGGTGCCGCTGCGCCGTGCTGCGCGCATCGCGGCCTGGGCGGTCTGCGGGACGCCGATCCTGCTCGGGTTCGTGCTGCCGGTGCTGTTCATGTTGCGGCCGCTGGTGGCGGGCTGGTCGCAGCTGCAGTGGGACCGTTTTCTCGAGTGGTCCTTCAACAGCCTGCGGCTCGGCGCCCTGAGCGCGGCGCTCGCGGTGGGCATCGCCATGCTGCTGGCGTATCGCTTGCGCCGCGCACCGGGCGGCGTCACGCGCGGCGTGGTGCGGCTGGCCAGCCTGGGCTATGCGGTGCCAGGCACCGTGCTGGTCGTCGGCCTGCTGTTGCCGGTGGGCTGGCTGCAGCAACGCTGGCCGCAAAGTGGGGTGGGCTACTGGATGACGGCCACGGTGCTGGGCATCGTCTGGGCCTACCTGGTGCGCTTTGTTTCGGTGGCGCTGCAATCGGTGCAGAGCGGCTACGCCCGCATCCCCGGCAGCCTCGACGACTCGGCCCGCATGCTGGGGGCCAGCGGTGCTTCCCTGCTGGCGCGCGTGCATTGGCCGCTGTTGAAACGCTCCACGGCGGCAGCGGGGCTGCTGGTGTTCGTCGACGTGATGAAGGAACTGCCCGCCACCCTGGTGCTGCGGCCCTTCAACAGCGACACGCTCGCCGTGATCGCCTACCAGCTCGCGCGTGACGAGCGCCTCGGGGAAGCGGCGCTTCCTTCGCTGGCGCTGGTGTGCGTGGGGCTGGTGCCGGTGATGCTGCTCAGTCGAACCCTGCGGGCGCCGGCGCCGCTGCCGCGGAACTGATCACAGGCCGTCGTAGCTTTCGTGCGGCGTGCTGGCCGGTTTGCGGAACACCACTTCCCCGGTCGGCACATGGACCACCCGGATCTCGCTGTTGCGCGTGAAGCTCTTGGCCGCCAGGCTGATCGCCAGCGCACGATCCCTCACTTCGAAGTGCAGGGACCCGGCCTGCGGCCAGAGCCTGCCTGCGATCGGCTGGCTGCTCTCGATACGGTAGTCGGATGTCATGGGACTCTCCAGTGGACTCGCCCGGTTCGTTCTCGCCCGTCGTTCGATTCATCGTAGGTGGGCGACGCGACAAAGCGGTGACAAGCTTGCAAGGCGTGGGTGTCACGCGTAACGCTTTGCAATGGTGCGGTGCACACCGACTCTCTCGACCGAGGTCCCGCGCCCCGCTCGACAGAGGCAGCTCGCCGTCCATCCACCTTCCCACGCGGCATGTAGCGATACGCCTACAGGCGCGTGAAATGTGCTTGCCTACTGTGAATGGCAGACGCAGCATACGAGTCACTCCATGCACCTCCCCATCGCGCACGCACGCAAGCCTGTTCCGGCCGCTTACGTTGCCGCGTTCCGCGAGGGCCGCGGCTGCGAACAATCGCGTCGCATGACCGTGCGCTTGCTGTTCCCCGGTCTCGATGCGCGTCCCGGCCCCTGGCTGCTGCTGCTGGCTTGCGTCTGCACCCTGGTGGCGGTTCGCTCGCTGGAGCTGGGCCTGTTCTGAGCCGAAGCGCGCGTGGCCTGCGGGCCGCGCGGCATGGTCGCGCAGGCTCCGCCTAAACTTCGCCAGCGCGAGACCGCGGCAGATCGCCGGCTGGACCGCGCGCCGGGGAGCCCGATGGAAACGGTGTTCGGCATCGACGCGGTCCTGCTGTCGCGAATCCAGTTCGCTTTCACGATCTCGTTCCACATCATCTTTCCCGCGTTGTCGATCGGGCTGTCCGCGTACATCGCGACACTCGAGCTGCTGTGGATGTATTCCGGCCGGCAGCACCTGCACACGCTGGCGCGCTTCTGGACCAAGATCTTCGCGGTGTCCTTTGCCATGGGCGTGGTGTCCGGCATCGTCATCGAGTACCAGATCGGCACCAACTGGAGCCGCTTCGCCGCCGTGCTGGGCAACACGCTCGCCCCGCTCTTCGCCTACGAGGTGCTCACAGCCTTCTTCCTCGAGGCCAGCTTTCTCGGCCTGATGCTGTTCGGCTGGAACCGGTTCCCGGCGTGGCTGCACACCTTCGCCTCGCTGATGGTCGCGCTCGGCACGGCGATCTCCGGCTTCTGGATCCTGGCGGCCAACAGCTGGATGCACACGCCGGCCGGCTACGCGATGCAGGACGGCGTGACTTACCCGGTGAGCTGGTTCCACATCATCTTCAACCCGAGTTTCCCGTACCGCTTCACGCACATGATGATCGCGACGTACATCGTGACCTCGCTGGTGGTCGCGGCGACCGGCGCGCGCTACCTCCTGGCCGGCAAGTACCGCGCAGAGTCCTTCACCATGCTGAAGATGGGCCTGGGCATGCTGGCGGTGCTGGCGCCCCTGCAGGCCGTGGTCGGTGACATGCATGGCCTCAATACGCTCAAGCACCAGCCGGCCAAGATCGCCGCGATCGAGGCCCATTGGGAGGACAAGGGGCCGGCCGACCTGGTGCTGTTCGCCTGGCCCGACGTGAAGGAGGAGCGCAACCGCTACGAGATCGCGATCCCGCAGCTGGGCAGCCTGGTGCTGACCCACGAGTGGGGCGGGCGCATCAAGGGACTGAAGGATTTTCCGCGTGACGAGCGGCCGCCGGTGGCTCCGGTCTTCTTCGCCTTCCGCCTGATGGTCGGACTGGGCTTGCTGATGATCGCGACCGGCCTGTACGGCGTGTGGCTGCTGTGGCGGAGCAGGCTCGAACAGACGCGCTGGTTCCTCCAGGCCCTGAGCCACAGCTGGCCGGTCGGATTCGTCACGCTGCTGGCGGGGTGGATGGTCACCGAGATCGGGCGGCAGCCGTGGATCGCCTACGGCATCCTGCGCACCGCCGACGCGATGTCGCCCGTGGGAGCCGCGCAAGTGCTGGTGTCGCTCGGGCTGTTCGTGCTGGTGTACTTCGTCGTCTTCTCGATCGGGATCTGGTACATCAGCCGAATGATCAAGAAGGGCCCGCAGGCCTCGCTGCCCGGCCCGGACACCCTGCCCAACCGGCCGCTCGCCGGCGGCCAGCCCGACACGCGCGAGGCGGTGCCCTCATGAACGGCCTGTCCGACACCCTGCCGGTGATCATGGCGCTGCTGCTGGGATTTGCCGTGGTGATGTACGTGGTGCTCGATGGCTTCGACCTCGGCATAGGCATGCTGTTTCCGCTCTACCCGGAAGAGGCGGCGCGCGACCAGATCATGAATTCGGTGGCGCCTTTCTGGGACGGCAACGAGACCTGGCTGGTGCTCGGGGGCGTCACCTTGTGGGCTGCCTTCCCGAAAGCCTTCGCCGTGATCCTGCCGGCGATGTACATCCCGGTGCTGGTGCTGCTGCTGTCCCTGATCTTCCGCGGCGTGGCCTTCGAATTCCGCTGGGTCGCCAAGCCCGGTCACCGCAAGTGGGATGCATCCTTCGCCGTCGGCTCCATCCTCGGCGCCTTTGCGCAGGGTCTGATCCTGGGCGGGATCCTGCAGGAGATCCCGGTGGCCAACCAGCAGTTCGCCGGCACCGCGCTGGGATGGCTGTCGCCCTTCAGCCTGATGTGCGGGCTGGCCGTGGTGGCGGGGTATGCGCTGCTCGGTGCGACCTGGCTGATGATGAAGACCACCGGAGCGGTCGAGCAGCGCGCGCGCGTGCTGGGGCCGCGCCTGCTGCTGCTGCTGCTCGCCTTCATCGGCGTCGTCAGCCTGTGGACGCCGCTGGCCCTTCCGCGCATCGCCGAGCGCTGGTTCAGCATGCCCAACATCCTGTTCCTGGCGCAGGTGCCGGTCGCCACGCTGCTGTTCGCCTGGCTGTGCTGGCGCGGCATGCGCCGGGGTCAGACGATCCTGCCGTTCGTGTCGGCCATCGCGATCTTCCTGCTGGCCTTCTTCGGCCTGGTGATTTCCAACGTGCCTTACCTGGTGCCGCCGGTGATGACGGTCTGGGACGCCGCCGCGCATCCGAGCTCGCAGGTCTTCTTCCTCATCGGCGCGGCCATGCTGCTGCCGCTGATCCTGGCGTACACGGTGCTGGTGTTCTGGCTGTTTCGCGGCAAGCTGGCGCCGGGTGAGGGCTATCACTAGGCCATTCAGTAGCCCATTCGGATGATTCTTGGGGCTGGCTGACAAGAACCCGTTGCTTGGAGCCCGCCCCGCGCCGCCGGAAGTGCCCGTCGCCTTGCCAGCAAGCCGTCGAGCTGGCATCCTGCCCTGCTTGCGGTTCTTACTTGGGGCAGTGGCTTATGGGCAGACTCAGGATCGTCGTTCAGCTGCGCCTTGCCTTCGGGCTCCTGCTGATGCTGATGCTCACGGCCGTGGCCGTGGCCTTCCTCGGCATCCGCAGCTCGGAGGAACAGGCAGGGCGGCTGGAACGCGAGAACGTGGCGCTGCTCAACGCAGCGACCGCGATGCGCCACGCGCAGCTGACCGAAGCGGTCGCCATCCGCGACTTCGTCGGGCAGGAGAACGTCGACCGCCAGCGTGCCGCGAACGAAACCCTGCAGGCCAGCGAGAAGGCTTACGCCGAGGCCGTGGCCACGCTGGAAAAGCTGGCCTCCGCCAGCGGCGGCGACGGCGATCTGCGCGCCATGGTCGACAAGCTGAAGAACGCCAGCGCACCCGTTTCCGCCAAGCTGCGCGACGCGATGCAGCTCTCGGATGCCGCCGAGTACCCGCAGGCCCAGGCAGTCGTCTACAACGAGCTCCGGCCGCTGCAGGCCGCCATCGCCGCGGACCTGCAGCTGGTGGTGGCCCGCTCCAACGCACTGGCGCGCGACCGGCTCGAAGCCGGCCACCTGGCCGCCCGGACCAGCGAGCAGCGGCTGCTGGCAGTCGCGTTGATTGCCCTGGTGATCGGCGTGCTGGCGGCCGTGCGCATCTCGCGCGCCGTCACCCGGCCGCTGGGTGCCGCCGTGGAGGCCGCCGAGCGCGTCGCCAGCGGCGACCTGACCGCAATGAACCTGGAGCACCGCGGCGACGAAACGGGCCGCCTGCTGGCGGCGCTCGGCTCCATGCAGTCGCGCCTGAACACGCTGGTTGCCGGCATCCGCGGCAGCGCCGACGCGGTGAACGCGGCGTCCGAGCGCATCTCCGCCAGCAATGGCGAACTGGCCGCACGTACCGAGGAACAGGCTTCCTCGCTGGAACAGACCGCTGCGAGCGTCGAGGAGCTGACCGCCATCGTCAAGCAGAACAGCGACAACGCTGCTCAGGCGAGTGAACTGGCGCAGCGCGCCTCCGGCCTGGCGGGCAACAGCGGTGAGGCCGTCGGCAGCGTGGTGCGCACCATGGAGCGCATCCAGAAGTCTTCGCGCAAGGTGTCGGACATCGTCGGCGTGATGGACGAGATCGCGTTCCAGACCAACCTGCTGGCGCTGAACGCCGCGGTCGAGGCCGCGCGCGCCGGTGAGCACGGACGCGGGTTCGCCGTGGTGGCGGCGCAGGTGCGGGTGCTGGCGCAGCGCAGCGCCGAGGCGTCCAAGGACATCAAGAAGCTCGCAACCGAAGCGGTCGCCGACGCCAACCAGGGCGCCAAGGAAGCCTCACGCGCGGGGGACTCGATGAGCGAGGTGGTGCGGTTCGCGCACGAACTGGCGCAACTGGTGACCGGCATCGCGCGCGCCAGCGAGGAGCAGCGCGCCGGGATCGAACAGGTCAACACCACCCTTGGCCAGATGGACGGCGTCACGCAGAGCAATGCGGCGCTGGTGCAGGAGATCAGCGGCTTGACGGACTCGCTGCTGGCGCAGGCGCAGCAACTGGTGCGCGCCGCCAGCCGCTTCCGGCTCGAACAGGCCGAGCAGCGCGCCACCGCCCCCGTGGAGCAGCAGCGGCGGCCGCCGCCACCGGCCCAGGCCCGTCGCCCCGCCACCGACCCGCACGACGAAGTCGAGGACGTGGAAAGCCGGCCGGTGCCGCTGGAGCACGAGGGCTTCGCCTGGAACGGCGGCACGGGCCGGTAGCTGGTGCGCCGCCGCTCAGGGCGGACTCAACCCTTGGGCTCCTCGCCCGATTCGCGAGTGTCGCCGTAGCTGTTGCTGGTGACGGCATCCTTGTCCTTCAGGCCGGGACTGGGCTGCCCCGACTGATCGGGCTTGCCGCCGTCGTCGCGGGACCGCGGCGCTTGCTTGCTGTCGTAGTCCTGGCGGTCGTACGCCTGCTCGGACTGGTTCTTGGTGTTGGGCATGTGTGCTCCTTGGCTCCGGTCCAATCTACGCGCGTGCCTGCGTGGACGCTGTAGGAAGCGGAGAGGCGCTGCTGACGCGCCTGAGCTGGCGCCCCCGGCGGGAATCGAACCCACATCTAGCGCTTAGGAGGCGCTCGTTCTATCCATTGAACTACGGCGGCGGGAGCCCGCCATTATGGCGGGCTTCCGCCGCCTCTCGCCGCGGCGCGGCGAGCCGGCCGAAATGACGGCACCTCCCTCCCGGCCTGCCTCCGCCGGGCGGAGGGAGGTGGATCGGGTGCTCTGGCGGGGTGGGAGAAGCCCGGTATCAGAGTCGGAACGCGGCCAGCAGAATCGATGCTTTTCCTGGCGGAGCAGTAGCGAAAATGATCAGCTGGTTCTACAAGGCGGCGCTGGCCGCAGCGGTGACGGGTCTGGCGGGGTGCGGGGGCGGCGGAGACGACGGGCCGGCGGCACCGGCACCGGCCGCGGCTGCAACCTCGGCGGCCCCGGCAGCATATGTCGGGGCTTTCGTTTCGGCGTGCGAACTCGTGCCGGAGATCCGCAACCTGGACGTCAACGCCGGCACGCCGGTGCACGTGCGGCCCACGTTGACGGTCAGGACGCCCAGCGGCGACACCGCCCCCGTGGAGCTCCGGCTGGACCTGTACCAGGACTCCGCGTGCAGCACCGCGTCCCTGGGGGCCATCCAGTATGGCGGCACGGCCAGCCGCGTCGTCTTCGATGGTCCGCGCAGCGCAGGCACGGCGGTCG
>JAQGMY010000370.1 GCA_028292105.1 Ramlibacter sp. | reverse complement strand
GGGATGGTGAAGCGTTGCCAGCCCTGGCGCTGCACCGTGATGCCGAAGCGCGCCAGCAGGTTCAGCGTGATCTCGATGTAGGGCTTGGAGATCAGCTCGCCGACGACGTCGATGACGATGTCGCGGGTGGCAACCAGGGGCAGGGCCATCAGCAGCGCCGTGAGGAACTGGCTGGAGACGTCGCCGCGGACCTGGATCGGGCGATCGAGGTTGAGGGAGGCCGCCGGGTGGATCGCCAATGGCGGGAAGCCCTCGTTGCCGAGATAGTCGATGCGGCAGCCGAGTTGGCGCAGCGCGTCGACCAGGTCGCCGATCGGGCGCTCGTGCATGCGTGCGACGCCGCAGAGTTGGTATTCGCCGCCCGAGAGGGCGAGGGCGGCGGCGAGCGGGCGCATCGCGGTGCCGGCATTGCCGAGGAAGAGGGCGGTGGGCACGCCGGGGCGCCCCCCGCCCGTGATCGCAACGCTGCTTGCCTCGACCACCACTCCACAACCGAGCGCCCGCAACGCGTCCAGCATCACCCGCGTGTCATCGGAATCCAGCAGGTCATGGACCACGGTCGTCCCCGCCGACAAGGCAGCCAGCAGCAACACGCGGTTGGAAATGCTCTTGGAGCCCGGCAAAACGACGGTGCCGCCTGCCTCCTCCAGCGGGGCAAGGTCAAGGAATGCGGTGGTGAACATGGGCCGGACGCGCCGCGGGGCGCGTTACTTCTTCTGGCCCATCCGCCAGTTGGCGCGCGACAGGCTGGCGAGATTGATCATCCGCTCGAGCTCTTCGCCGTCGCTGTTCTCGGCCGCCTGCAACATGTTGGCCAGGCTGCGCTGGAAGATCTTGGCCTGCTCGATCAGCTCGTGCTTGTTGGCGATCAGGATGTCGCGCCACATCTTCGGGTCGCTCGCCGCAATGCGGGTGAAGTCGCGAAAACCCGGGCCGGCCAGGCTCAGGAAGTCCCGGCCGAGCGGCTGGTTGGTGATGGCGTGCATCAGCGCGAACGAGATCAGGTGCGGCAGGTGGCTGACCGCGGCAAAGGCGGCGTCGTGCGCTTCCGGCGCCATCTGCGTCACCTGGCAGCCGATGGCCTCCCACAGGTCGGTCGCGCGCTTGAGGTGCGTGACCTGGGTGCGTTCGATCGGCGTCAGGATCACCTGCTTGCCGTGGTACAGGTCCGGATCCGCGTGCTCGACGCCCGACACTTCCTTGCCGGCGATCGGATGCGCGGGCACGAACGAGCCGATGTGGTCACGCAGCACGCGCCGGGCGGCATCGACCACGTCGCGCTTGGTCGAGCCGACATCCATGATCAGCATGTTGCCGGTGATCAGGTGCCGGATCGCCTTGAAGGTGGCCTCGGTGGCGGACACCGGCACCGCCAGCAGCACGATGTCGGCGCCGGACACGGCCAGCAGCGCCGACGGCGCCTCGACGTCGATCACGCCCATCTGGCGCGCCCGTTCGGTGGTCGACGGCGACTTGCTGTAACCCACCACGCGCTTGACCAGGCCGCCGCGCTTGAGGGCAAGGGCAAACGAGCCGCCCATCAGGCCGCACCCGATCAATCCCAATTGCTCGAACATTGCCGCCATTTTTTTATTCGCCGAGAGGGTAGGTGCCCAGCACCTTGTAGAAAGCACAGAGAGCCTGCAGGTCCTTCAGCGCCGCCGCCACGTGCGGCTGCGAAGGGTGGCCTTGCAGGTCGATATAGAAATAGTATTCCCACTGGCCCGAGCGTGCGGGCCGCGACTCGAACCGGGTCATGGACACGCCGTGCTGCTTGAGCGGCACCAGGATGTCGTGCACCGCGCCGGGGCGGTTCGGCACCGACACGATCAGGCTGACGCAATCCTTGCCCGACGCTTCCGGCGCCCGCAGCGTCTGCGGCAGGCAGACGATGGCGAAGCGGGTGCGGTTGAAGGCGTCGTCCTGGATCGCATGCGCCGCGATGTGCAGCCCGAAGCCGCTGGCCGCGCGCTCGCTGGCTATCGCCGCCACCTTCGGGTTCGCCGCTGCCAGCCGTGCGCCTTCGGCATTGCTGGAGACGGCGCGGCGCTGCACGTCCGGCAGGTGGTTGTTCAGCCAGCCCTGGCACTGCGCCAGGGCCTGCGGGTGCGCCAGGATCTCTTCGATGCCTTCCAGCGAGTTCGACTGGCGCAGCAGGTTGTGCCGCACCATCAGGCTGGTTTCGCCCACCACGTGCAGCGGCGTCTGCAGGAACAGGTCCAGCGAGCGCGCCACCACGCCTTCGGTCGAATTCTCGACCGGCACCACGCCGTACTCGGAAGTGCCGGCGGCAGTCGAGCGAAACACCTCGTCGATGCTGACGCAGGGCACGTGCTCGATGCTGGAGCCGAAGAACAGGATCGCCGCTTCTTCGCTGTACGTGCCGGCCGGGCCGAGGTAGGCCACCCGCTGCGGCGCTTCGAGCGCGCGGCAGGCCGACATGATCTCGCGCCAGATGTGGGCGACGTTGTTTTCCTTCAGCGGCCCGGGGTTGGCGGCTTGCAGGCCGTTGATGACCTGCGCCTCGCGTTCCGGCCGGAACACGGGCGAGCCTTCGGCGCGCTTGATCTCACCGACTTCGTTGGCGAGGGCGGCGCGGCGATTGAGCAATGCCAGCAATTCGCGGTCGACACTGTCGATGCTGGAGCGCAGATCGGAAAGGGACTTGGCCATGGGGAAGGGGGAACTATACGAGACGCGGTGACGATTGGTTACTGAGGCCGCGATCGCAAGAGGGCGAAGGCGGAAGGAAGCAGTGGTTCGAGCCGGAGCGTCCGGCCTTGCCGCGCGCGGCAAGCTTTCAATGCGGGAGCTCTGGATTCCCGCCTGCGCGGGAATGACGCGGTTGGGGCCGCAACGTTTTACGCCACCGGCGCTGCCCCGCCCCGTAGGGTGTGCGGCTTTGCCGCGCACCTCCCCCCGCGACCCATCACTCCGGCGCCGCTTCCTCGCCCTCGGCCACGATGCCGGCGTCATTCTCCACGATCCGCTGCAGCCCGCTCAGCTTCGAGCCTTCATCCAGCCCGATCAGCGTCACGCCCTGCGTCGCCCGACCCAGCTCGCGGATCTCGCTGACGCGCGTGCGCACCAGCACGCCGCGGTCCGTGATCAGCATGATCTCGTCGTCGGCGTGCACCAGCGTCGCCGCCACGACCTTGCCGTTGCGCTCCGTTTGCTGGATCGCGATCATCCCCTTGGTGCCGCGGCCGTGGCGGGTGTATTCGCCGATCGGCGTGCGCTTGCCGTAGCCGTTCTCGGTGGCGGTCAGCACGCTCTGCTCGCCGTCCTCGGCCACCAGCATGGCGATCACCGCCTGGCCCTCGCCCAGGTCCATGCCGCGCACCCCGCGCGCGGCCCGGCCCATCGGGCGGACGTCGTTCTCGTCGAAGCGAACCGCCTTGCCGCCGTCGGAGAACAGCATCACGTCGTGCTTGCCGTCCGTGAGTGCGGCGCCGATGAGGTAGTCGCCCTCGTCGAGGTCGACGGCAATGATGCCGGCCTTGCGCGGGTTGCTGAACTCGTCGAGCGCCGTCTTCTTGACCGTGCCCATGGACGTGGCCATGAAGACGTAGTGGTCGGCCGGGAAGCTGCGGAACTCGCCGGTGACCGGCAGCACCACGTTGATCTTCTCGCCATCTTGCAGCGGGAACATATTGACGATGGGCCGCCCGCGCGATCCACGCGAGCCGGCCGGCACTTCCCAGACCTTCAACCAGTACATGCGGCCGCGGTTGGAGAAGCACAGGATCCAGTCGTGCGTGT